>JAXDPG010000387.1:0-2790 GCA_034668485.1 Sphingomonadales bacterium | reverse complement strand
CTTTGCATCTCCTCGCGCATTGCCGCACTGATCCCCTTTTCGGCCGCAAGCCGACAGGCGAGAGCTTCGAGCGATTCCCTGATTACGTAGGCGTCCATGATATAGGAGAGGGTGAAGTTTCGAACGACATACCCGCGGTTGGGGCGATACTCCACGAGCCCGTCCTCGGCGAGGATGATGAGGGCCTCTCGAATCGGCGTTCGCGAAACAGCGAGTTGTTCGCTGAGGCTTACTTCCATTAGACGTTCGCCACCGGCCATCTCCCCGGACAGGATCATCTCACGCAGCCGGTCGACGACGACTTGCTGGCGTACCATTGAAATAGTTTGTTCAGGTGCAGATTTCGCCATGGTTCCAATTATCGCATCTCTGTTGTGACTACCAATGATTTCAGGCGGGCTGGACCCGATCCGGCGCTCCGACCCAGGGATACAGGACGTCGCGTCGGCGCTCATAGTCGGAGATGAGCGCTTCACTTTCGAGTGAGAGGGCGATCTCGTCCAGGCCATTGAGCAGGCAATGCCTCCGGAATTCGTCAATCTCGAAGCGATAGCGATCACCGTCCGGCGTCGTGATCAGCAGCGCCTCCAGATCGATCGAGATCGGGGAGGAACCCGCAACTTCAAGTAGGCGGGCGATGGCCTGGCTCGGCAGGACGATCGTGAGCAATCCGTTCTTGAAGGCATTGCCCGCGAAGATGTCGGAGAAGCTCTCCGCGATCACCGCTCGCACGCCAAGATCGAGAAGCGCCCACACCGCATGCTCGCGGCTCGACCCGCATCCGAAGTTCCTTCCGGCGACCAGGATCGGCGCCTGGGCGTAATCGGGATCGTCAAGCACATTGCCCGGCTCGGTGCGGATCGCTTCGAACGCGGCCTCACCCATCCCCAAACGCGTGATCCGCTTCAGAAAGCGCCCCGGCAGGATGATGTCGGTGTCTACATTGTCGCGTCCAAGCGGATAGGCGCGCCCGGAAATGATGCGTATCCGCCGGGTCATGGTGCGGTCAGCATGTCGCGGACGTCGCTGAGCCGGCCGTTTACAGCCGCCGCCGCGGCCATGATCGGTGACAACAGGTGCGTTCGCGAGCCGGGACCCTGCCGGCCCATGAAGTTGCGGTTCGAGGTAGAGGCACAACGCTCTCCCGGGGGAACTTTATCCGGGTTCATGGCGAGGCACATCGAGCAGCCCGGCTCACGCCATTCGAAGCCTGCTTCAAGGAAGATGCGATCCAGGCCCTCCGCCTCGGCCTGGCGCTTGACGAGGCCAGACCCGGGGACCACCAGCGCCTGCCTCACCCGCTCGGCCACGCGCCGCCCTTTGACGACGGCGGCCGCTGCCCGAAGATCTTCTATGCGGCTGTTGGTGCAGCTGCCGATGAAGACATGCTCAATAGCGATGTCCTCGATCCGCGTTCCCGGCTCCAGTCCCATGTAGGCGAGCGAGTTGCGCGCGCTCTCCCGTCGGGCGGGATCAGCAAAACTGTCCGGGTCGGGAACCGAGCCGGTGACAGGCACGACGTCATCGGGGCTGGTGCCCCAGGTTACGTTCGGAGCGATGTCGCTCGCGTCGAGCCGAAACCGCTTGTCGTATCTTGCTTCTGGGTCTGTACGAAGCGCCCTCCAGTCCTCGATCGCCTTTCGCCAGGCCGCTCCCTTCGGAGCCCAGCGGCGGCCCTCCAGATAAGCAAAGGTCGTCTCGTCGGGCGCGAACAGCCCGGAGCGCGCGCCCGCCTCGATCGACATGTTGGCGACGGTCAGCCGCTCCTCGATCGACATGGCGCCGCAGACGTCGCCCGCATACTCAATGACATGCCCGGCGGCGCCACCGGCGCCGAGCCCTCCGATCACCGACAAAGCGACATCCTTGGCGGTGACACCGAAGCCGAGTCTGCCGTCGACGCGCACCTCGAGTGTCCGGGACGGCTGCAGCAACAGCGTCTGGGTCGCGAAGACATGCTCGACCTCCGAAGTGCCGATGCCGAACGCGAGGGCCCCCAGGCCGCCATGAGCGGAGGTGTGGCTGTCTCCGCAGACCAATGTCGTGCCGGGCAAGGAAAAGCCCTGTTCGGGCCCGACCACGTGGACGATACCCTGTTCGGCAGAGGTCCACGAGAAATAGGGTATCTCGAACTCAGCGACGTTCCGCTCAAGTGCCGCAAGCTGGGCGGCAGATTCCGGATCCGCAATCGGCAGGCGAATACCGAGCTTGTCGCGACGAGGGGTGGTCGGAAGGTTATGATCGGGAACGGCAAGAGTGAGGTCTGGCCGACGCACCCGCCGTCCGGCTGCCCTCAGGCCGTCAAATGCCTGTGCGCTGGTGACTTCGTGAATCAGGTGGCGATCGATATAGAGCAGGCAAGTGCCGTCGTCCCGCCGATGCACAACATGCATGTCCCAAATTTTCTCGTAAAGAGTTCGGGGCCGTGTCACCGCTCCTCCGCATGCGCGCCAGCATAAGCTGACGGCTCATCGTCCTTTCGGTCAAGTGCCGCCAGCAACGCATCGCTCATCTGCCTGGTATCCGCATCTCCACCCAGATCCCGCGTCCGAATACCGCGCTCGAGCACATGCTGCACAGCGCTTTCGATACGGGCGGCGAGCTCTGGAAGGGCCAGGCTGTGCCGCATCGCCAGGGCCAGGCTGAGAACGCTGGCGCACGGATTTGCCAGATTCCTGTCGGCGATATCCGGCGCCGAGCCGTGAATTGGCTCATAGAGTCCGGGTCGTCCGGGATCGCCGAGCGCTGCCGATGGGAGCATGCCGATCGACCCGGTCAGCATCGCCGCCT
>JAXDPG010000386.1:0-4297 GCA_034668485.1 Sphingomonadales bacterium | reverse complement strand
TGGTGATCGTCTTCTTGCGCTTGTTGGGCGGCACCAGCATCTGCATCGCGCCGACCTCGTCGATCACGTCGATCGCCTTGTCGGGCAGCTTGCGGTCGTTGATGTAGCGGGCGCTGATCTCGACCGCGGCCTTGATCGCGTCGGTCGTGTACTTGACCTTGTGATGCTCCTCGAACGCCGAGCGGAGGCCGGCGAGGATCTTGATCGTGTCCTCGACCGTCGGCTCGTTGACGTCGATCTTCTGGAAGCGGCGTAAGAGGGCCCGGTCCTTCTCGAAATGGTTGCGGAACTCCTTGTAGGTGGTCGAGCCGATGCATTTGATCGTCCCGCCCGACAAAGCCGGCTTCAGGAGGTTCGAGGCGTCCATCGCCCCGCCCGAAGTGGCGCCGGCGCCGATCACGGTGTGGATCTCGTCGATGAACAGGATCGAGTTGGGCAGCTTCTCCAATTCGGTCACCACCGCTTTGAGCCGCTCCTCGAAATCGCCGCGATAGCGGGTGCCGGCAAGCAGGGCGCCCATGTCGAGCGCGTAGATCACCGAATCCCTGAGCACCTCGGGCACGTCGCCCTCGATGATCTTGCGGGCCAGGCCTTCGGCGATGGCGGTCTTGCCGACACCGGGATCGCCGACGTAGAGCGGGTTGTTCTTCGAGCGGCGGCAGAGGATCTGGATCGTCCGGTCGACCTCGGGGCCGCGCCCGATCAGCGGATCGACCCGGCCGCCCAGCGCCTTCTCGTTCAGATTGACGGTGAACTGCTTGAGGGCGCTCTCATTCTTCTTCTTGCCCTCTTCCGGCTTCGATTCCTCGGTGCCCTTGACCTCGCTCGGCTCGGTCGAGGTCTCGCCCTTGCCGACGCCGTGGCTGATGTAGCTGACCGCGTCCAGGCGGCTCATGTCCTGCTGCTGGAGGAAGTAGACGGCATAGCTCTCGCGCTCGGAGAAGAGCGCGACGAGGACGTTGGCGCCGGTCACTTCGTCGCGGCCCGACGACTGGACGTGGAGGATGGCGCGCTGGACGACGCGCTGGAAGCCGCTGGTCGGCGAGGGATCGGTCTGGCCGTCGACCTTGAGCGCCTCCAATTCGCTGTCGAGATAGGCTTTGACGGCCTCGCGCAGCTCCTTGAGATCGACGCCGCAGGCGCTCATCACCTTCGAGGCATGGGCGTCTTCGGTGAGCGCCAGCAGGAGATGCTCGAGAGTCGCATATTCGTGCCGGCGGCCGCTGGCCTCGGCGAGGGCCGTATGCAGGGTCTGTTCGAGTTCGCGGGCGAAGGAAGGCAATTCAGATACTCCTCAAAGCCCGCGAAAATTCACGGACTACATGGGCTCAATGTCGGGCCTTGCACTCCCGCCATCAAGCGCACCTCCAAAAAAGCTGGGGAAAAGGCCGATTGTTCCCCGGCTTCCGTCATTTCTTGAATAGCTGTTCAGCGCTTGCCCGGTGGTTAACCGCGGCATCGATCTTGGCGCGCACCCGGGCGATCTCGGCTTCGAGCCCGGCGATGCGCTCGTGAAGCTCCTCGACCGACAAGGGATCGAGGTCCTGCCGCGCCAGCAAGGTCAGCGGATCCTCGGGCTTGTTCGGGAAGAGCTCGTCCAGGTCCATCGCCGGAGAATCCGCTTTCACACCCCCCTGTGTCAACCCGAGGGGCTTGCGCCGCGGCGCTTTCGGCGCGAGGCGTGACCCGGTGGACGCAATCCCCGCAACGATGATCGCGATCGATCCGGCCGCTCCGGGCGGCCCCGAGGTCCTGCGGCCGGTCGAGCGGCCGGTGCCGCGACCCGGCGCCGGCGAGGTGCTGATCCGCATCGAGGCGGCGGGCGTGAACCGGCCCGACGTGATGCAGCGCCTCGGCTTCTACCCGCCGCCGCCCGGCGCTCCGACCATCCTGGGGCTGGAAGTGGCCGGAACGGTCGTCGCCGGGGAGGGCAGGCCGACCGGCGAACGCGTCTGCGCTCTCGTCGCCGGCGGCGGCTACGCCCAATATTGCGCGGCGCCCGCCGGCCAGTGCCTGCCCGTGCCGGCCGGCTTCGGCATGGTCGAGGCGGCGGCGCTTCCGGAGACCTTCTTCACCGTCTGGACCAACCTGTTCCAGCGCGGAGGCGCGCGCGCCGGCGACGCCGTGCTCGTGCACGGCGGCACCAGCGGCATCGGCACGACCGCCATCCTGCTCGGCAAGGTTTTTGGGTTGACCGTCATCGTCACCGCCGGCTCGGCGGACAAATGCGCGCGGGCGCTGGAGATCGGCGCCGCCCATGCGATCGACTACAAGACGCAGGACTTCGTCGAGGAGGTGAAGCGGATGACCGGCGGCGCCGGCGTCGCGGCCGTGCTCGACATGGTCGGCGGCGATTATGTGCCGCGCAACCTTGCCTGCCTTGCCGAGGAAGGCCGCCACGTCTCGATCGCCGCGCAGCGCGGGGGGACGGCACAGATTCCCGTCTGGGACGTCATGCGCAAGCGGCTGACCCTCACCGGCTCGACGCTTCGCGCCCGGCCGGCCGCGTTCAAGTCGGCGCTGGCGGACGAGCTTCGGCGGGAGGTGTGGCCGCATCTGGAGGCGGGGCGAATCCGTCCCGTCATCCACTCGACGTTCCCGCTCGCCGACGCCGCCGGCGCCCACCGGCTGATGGACAGCGGCGACCATGTCGGCAAGATCGTTCTGAAGGTGGAGTGAGGCGCCGTAGTCCCGTCATTCCCGCGAACGCGGGAATCCCGCTTCTTTCCTGATGCGCGGCGGCTGGGTCTACATGATGGCGGATCGCTACCGCGGCACGATCTATACCGGCGTCACCGCCGACATTGCCCGTCGGTCGTTCCAGCATCGGGAGGGGACAGGCTCCCGTTTCGTCGCCAAATACGGTCTCCTGCGCCTCGTTTACGCCGAGCCTTATGAGCGGATCGACGAGGCGATCGCTCGGGAGAAAGCGATCAAGAAGTGGCGGAGGGCCTGGAAGATCGAGTTCCTTTATGCTGCCGGGCTGGGCAGTGCGCCCATTTCGGAAGGGCCGGGAGAAGCGGGATTCCCGCGTTCGCGGGAATGACGTAGTGGGGGCGAATGACGCTGGTCCTTCACGAATATTCGCAGTCCGGAAATTGCTACAAGATCCGCCTCACGGCCGCGCTGCTCGGCGTCCCGATCGAACGGCGCGAATATGACATCATGAAGGGCCAAACGCGGACGCCCGATTTTCTCGCGAACGTCAACCCGAACGGCCGCATTCCGGTGCTCCAGGCCGGAGACCGCTTCATCCCCGAGAGCAACGCCGCCTGCTTCTATCTCGCGGACGGGTCGGCGCTGGTGCCCGACGACCGGTTCGAGCGGGCCGACATGCTGCGCTGGATGTTCTTCGAGCAATATAATCACGAGCCCAACGTCGCCACCCTGCGCTTCTGGCTGGCCTTCATCGGCAAGGAGCGTTTGAGCGACCTGCAGCGGACGCTGCTGCCCGGCAAGCGCGAGGCGGGAGCGGCGGCGCTGCGCCTGATGGACGAGCATCTCGCCGACCGCTGCTATTTCGTCGGCGAGCGGCTCAGTCTCGCCGACATCGCGCTCTATGCCTATACGCATGTGGCGGGCGAGGGTGGCTTCGACCTCTCGGCCTATCCCGCGGTGAGACGCTGGCTCGGGCGTGTACGGGCCGAGCCGGGCTATTTGCCGATGGACGGCTGAACTCAGCCGTCGCCGTCGTCGCCGCAGATCTCGCCGTCCCTGCAGAGTGAGAACAGGGCGAAATAGGTCGCCGCCAGAGCGCCAACCCCGATGGCGACCCAGCCGATGGTCGAGACGCCGAGCTTGCGGCCCTCGGGCCCCGCGCGGCCCTGCGCCAGGCGGGCCATCGGCGTGCCGCCGAGCGTGAGCCGGAGGGCCGGATCGCCCCCGGAGAAGCCGAGCTCCGCGCCTCGGGCGAAGCGCAGCTCGCCGGTCGAGCCGCTGCGCAGCGTCGACGTCAGCGCAAGCCCGGCCCGCGGCTTTTCGCGGCCTCCGCCGAGCGGGACGCGCAGGCGGGCCCCGGCGAACGCGCCCACTTGGTTGGATGCGCCCATTCCATCCTGGCGTAGCTCGGCGGCCACGGCGGGCTGCGCGGCAAAAACGATCTGGGCCGCGACCAGGGCGCCCAAGACAACGAATTTCATCAATAATCTCCCCCTGTTAGCTGAGCCAAGCTCCTCCCGATTCAGGGCCATATCAAGATGCGAATGCGGCGGAATGGCGGCATTCTTCTTGCCCTTGCCCGGCGCCTGCACTAGATCGCTGCCAGATGTTACGGCCGCTCCGGGAAGGGGCGGCCCTT
>JAXDPG010000385.1:0-14029 GCA_034668485.1 Sphingomonadales bacterium | reverse complement strand
ACCTTCAGGAGGTCCACCACGCCCAGGAAGCCCGAGCGGCGCGCCAGTTCCGGGGTGATGTTCGAAAGGGCGATCTCGCGAATCGCGGTCACGTGGATTGCGCCCGCCTCCAGGCGATAGCGTCCGCCGACCTTCACGCGCGGCCTCTGCCAGATACGGACGCTGCAGGTGACCTCGCCCCGCATGATCGGTGCCCGAAGCCGCTTGGTGACCATCATCTTCGCACCCCAATCTCCTCGCCCGGCGGCAACCCGATCTCCTCGCACTTGTCGCCGGGGCCGGCGCGGTCGACGACGAGGAATTCGCTCTCGTCGAGGACGAGCAGGAAATGGTGCCAGACGCCCTTGCGATAGTGGACGCCCTGGTGTGCCTCCGCACCGAACAGGCGGACGCCGGCCGGGTCGAAAGCGCCCGCCGGCGCCACGGCGACGAGGTAGGGGCGGCCGCTCAGCGGGACGAAAGTCTGGCTGCCCAGCGGGTGGCGCTCGAAGACGCGCAGCACCAGCTCGGCGAGCGGCCTGGCGCGGAACAGGCTGACGACCCCGGTACCGCCGCCGTCGGCCACATCCACCTCGGCGAGGCGGTCGTAGCGGATGGCGTGGCCCTGGTTGATGTCGAGCTTCACGGCGGCTTCACTGGCCTCGATGACGCTTCCGAACGGCGCGAAGGCCTCGGCGGTCAGCGGCTCGGGGCTCATCTCACGCATCGCTTTTCCTTCGTTCCGTCAGTTCAGCCGGTCTCGTCACCCCGGGCTTGACCCGGGGTCCACCTTGTTCCTAGCCGTTGCGTAAGAAAAGGTGGATGCCGGGTCGAGCCCGGCATGACGGATAGGCGGATCAGGCGAACGATGCACCGACCAGGCGGCTCAATTGACCGAGGATAGCTATCCGCGAGACCTGGCCGGCTACGGCAGGGCGCCGCCGCATGCGCAATGGCCCGGAGGTGCGCGGATCGCCGTCCAGCTCGTGCTGAACTATGAGGAAGGCGCCGAGGCGAACGTCCTCGACGGGGATGCGGGCGCGGAGGTCTTCCTGTCCGATATTCCCAATGCGGCGCCGGTGCCGGACGCCCGGCACATGAGCATGGAGCAGATTTACGAATATGGGTCGCGCGCCGGGGTCTGGCGGCTGCTCCGGCTGTTCGGGCGCTACGATGTGCCGGTGACCGTGTTCGGGGTCGCGCTGGCGATGCAGCGCAACCCGGCGGTGGTCGAGGCCTTCCTGGAGGCCGGGCATGAGATCGCCTCGCACGGCTGGCGGTGGATCAATTATCAGTGGGTGCCGGAAGCCGAGGAGCGCGCCGACATGGCGCGGGCGATCGAGGTGCACAGGCAACTGACCGGCGAACGGCCGCTCGGCTGGTATACCGGCCGGACCAGTCCCAACACGCGGCGGCTCGTGGCGGAGGAGGGCGGCTTCCTCTACGATTCGGACGATTATTCTGACGATCTGCCCTTCTGGACGAATGTGGGGGGGAGGAGCCACCTGATCGTGCCCTATTCGCTGGAGACCAACGACATGCGCTTCGCCTCCGCGAACATGCACACCGGTGACCAGTTCTTCGCCTATCTGCGCGATACGTTCGATACCCTCTACGCGGAAGGGGAGGAGCGGCCGAAGATGATGTCGGTGGGCTTGCACTGCCGGCTCGCCGGCCGGCCGGGCAAGATGGCCGGGCTCGAGCGCTTCCTGAAGCATGCGGCGGGGCACAAGGACGTCTGGTTCTGCCGCAGGATCGAGATCGCGAAGCACTGGCGCGCGACGCATCCCGATGAATCCTGATGCGGGGGCCGGAGAGACCATGACGCAATTGCGCCAGCTTTACGTCAACCTGGCCCAGCCGCGGCTCGGGGCGGAGGTGGTCTATGCGACCGACGATTTCTTCGCCGACAAGGCGCGGCTGATCGACCCGGCCGAGCCGGTCTTCATACCCGGCAAATATGACGAGAACGGCAAGTGGATGGACGGCTGGGAGAGCCGGCGCAAGCGCGGCCCCGGCCACGATTATTGCGTGGTGCGGCTCGGAATGCCCGGACTGGTGGCCGGCTTCGAGATCGATACCAGGCACTTTACCGGCAATTATCCACCGTCCGCCGAGGTCGAGGTCTGCTGGAGCGACGAGCGAGTGCCGGGAGACGAAGCGCCCTGGAGGCAAGCCACCCTGCGGGTCTTTCTCCAGGGCAACCACCGCACCTATTTCCCGATTACGGATGACAACCCGGTGACCCATGTCCGGCTTCACATCTTTCCCGACGGCGGAGTCGCTCGGCTTCGGGTCTGGGGAGCAGTTGCAAAAGACTGGTCGGCAGTCGGCGCGGACGAGCGGATCGACCTTCTGGCGATGGAGAATGGCGGGCGCGGCATCATCGCCAATGACGAGCATTACGGCGCCGTCGAGAACCTCACCGCGCCCGGCCGCGGCGTGAACATGGGCGACGGCTGGGAGACGAGGCGGCGGCGCGAGCCGGGGCACGACTGGGCGGTGCTCGAGCTGGGCGCTGCGGGGCGGATCGAGGAGGTGATCGTCGACACCGCCCATTTCAAAGGCAATTATCCGGACCGCTGCTTCCTCCAGGCCGCGGCCGAGGCGACCGGCACGCCCGAGGAGATCGGCTCGCAATCGGAGGGCTGGACGGTTCTTCTGCCCGAGGTGAAGCTCGAGGCGGACAAGGTCCACGTCTTCCGCGAAGGCCTGGCCGATCTCGGCCCGGTCCGCTTCGTCCGGCTGAACATCATTCCGGACGGCGGGGTGAGCCGGCTGAGGCTGGTCGGGCGGGTGGAGCGGTGAGGGATCGGCTCATGAAGCCCCTCTCCCGCGAAGGCGGGAGAGGGTAAGGCGATGTCGATACAGCTCGGGGAACGACGGATGACCGCCCTGTTCGAGCATTCGCCCTGGGTGGAGCGGCGCGCCGACGCGCGTCCGGCCTCCGGCGACCGGCATTCCGATCTGATGGCCGTCGTCCGCAATGCGACGCCGGAGGAGCAGCTCGCTTTGATCCGAGCGCATCCCGAGCTGGCCGGCAAGGCGGCGGTCGCCCTCACCGAAGCCAGCGCGGCCGAGCAGGCCGGCGCCGGGCTCGACCGGCTGACGCAGGCCGAATTCGACCGTTTCCACGCGCTCAACGCCGCTTATCGAGAAAAATTCGGCTTCCCCTTCATCATCTGCGTGCGTCTGACCGACAAGGCGGGCATCCTCGCCGCGATGGAACGCCGCCTCGCCAACGACCGCGACACCGAGATCGCCAATGCGCTGGGGCAGATCGGCGAGATCGTCCGGCTGCGCCTGAAGGACATGACATGAGCACGCTCTCGACCCATGTGCTCGACACGATGCACGGCCGGCCCGCGGCGGGCATGGCGGTGGTGCTGAGCGCGCGGGACGGCGAGATCTCCCGGGGCACCACCGATGCCGACGGCCGTTGCCCGGGACTCGTCCCCGCCGATCTGGCGCCGGGGCGGTACGCGCTGCGCTTTGCCGTGGCGGACTATTTCCGGGGGCTGGGCGTCGCTTTGCCGGATCCGCCCTTCCTCGACGACGTAACGGTCGATTTCGGCATCGCCGGCGACGGCGGCCACTATCATGTGCCCTTGCTCGTCTCGCCCTACGGCTATTCGACCTATCGCGGCAGCTGAACGATGGGCGTCGACCTTGCCGAATGGCTCAACCTGGCGCTCCGGTGGCTGCATCTGACGGCGGGCATCGCCTGGATCGGCTCGTCCTTCTATTTCGTCTGGCTCGACAATCATCTGACGCGGCCGGCCGACGGCGACGCCTCGGGCGAGCTCTGGTCGGTGCATGGCGGCGGCTTCTATCACAACCAGAAATACCAGGTCGCGCCGAGCAGGATGCCCGAGCATCTGCACTGGTTCAAATGGGAGGCCTATTGGACATGGATCAGCGGCTTCTCGCTGCTGGTGCTGATCTATTATGTCGGCGCGCAGAGCTTCCTGATCGATCCGGCCAAGGCGGCTCTGAGCCCGCCGGCGGCGATCGCCATCGGCCTGGCGGCGCTGGCCCTGGGCTGGCTGGTCTATGACGGGCTGTGCCGCTCGCCCGTCGGGTCCAGCAACCTCGCCCTCGCCGTCTTCTGGTTCGTCTGCCTGCTGCTGGCCGCCTCGGCGCTCGACCGGTTGTTCAACGCGCGCGCGGCCTATCTGCACGTCGGGGCGATCGTCGGCACGGTGATGGTCGGCAATGTCTTCCTCATCATCATCCCCAACCAGCGCAAGGTCGTCGCGGACCTGATCGCCGGACGAACGCCCGATCCGGCGCTGGGCGCGGCGGCCAAGCAGAGGTCGCTGCACAACAATTACATGACGCTGCCGGTGCTGTTCATCATGATCAGCCATCATTATCCGATGACCTATGGCGCCGAGCGGCCCTGGCTGGTGCTCGCTCTGCTCGGCCTGACCGGGGTCGCCGTCCGCCATGCCTTCAACCTGCGCGGCCGCGGAAAGGCGACGGCCCCGACGGTTGTCGTGGCAGCGGCCCTCGCGCTCGCCAGCGTCACCTACGTCACGCTGGAGAAGAAAGGCGCTGCACCGGGGCCGGCCGGCAATCTCACCTATGCCGAAATCGCGCCGATCCTGGCGACCCATTGCTCGGGGTGCCACAACGTGCCCGCGCCTCCCCTCGGCGTGAGGCTGGATAGCTGGGAGCATGTCCGGGCCGCGTCCGAGCGGGTCAAGCGGATGGCCGTCGACTCGCAGGTCATGCCGCTGGGCAATCCGACCGGAATGACGCCGGCCGAGCGGCAGCGGCTGGGCGCGTGGATCGCGGCGGGGAGTCCAAGATGATCCGATTCCTTCTCGACGGCGAAGCGATCGAGGCCGAAGCCGCCGATCCCACCGCCACCGTCCTCGACTATCTGCGCTACTCGCTCCGCCGCACCGGCACCAAGGAAGGCTGCGCCGAGGGCGATTGCGGCGCCTGCACCGTGCTGCTCGGCGAGCTGGCGGGGGAGGGGGTGGAGTGGCGCGCGGTCAATGCCTGCATCCTGTTCCTGCCGATGCTCGACGGCAAGGCGCTGAGGACCGTCGAGAGCCTGGGGGGCAACCACCCGGTCCAGCGCGAGATGATCGAGCGCCACGGCTCGCAATGCGGCTTCTGCACGCCCGGCTTCGTGATGTCGCTCTACGGCCGAAGCCTCGGCGCCGTTGGGACCGTCGGCGTCCCGGTGGGCGACGTCATCGCCGGCAATCTGTGCCGCTGCACCGGCTACGGCCCGATCCTCGCGGCGGGCGAGGCCGTGCCGGTGGCGGTCGAAGCCGACGACGCCACCGCCGAAGCGCTCCGCGCCCTGAAGCCCGCTTCCGGCCACCCGGCGAGCGCCGACGACCTTGCCGACCTCCTCCTTGCGAGCCCCGGCACCCGCATCGTCGCCGGAGCCACCGATGTCGGACTGTGGGTCACCAAGCAGCTTCGCGACCTCGGCCCGACCGTCTTCATCGGCGACATCCCCGACCTGAGGCGGATCGAGGAGGGGCCGGAGGCGCTGACGCTCGGCGCGGCCGTCCGCTATTCCGAGGCTCGCGAGGCGCTGGCCCGGCTGCATCCGGATCTCGGCGAGCTCGTCCGCCGCATCGGCGGAGTCCAGGTCCGCAACGCCGGCACGATCGGCGGCAACATCGCCAACGGTTCTCCGATCGGGGACATGCCGCCGGCGCTGATCGCCCTGGGAGCCGAGCTCACGCTCCGGCGCGGAGCCGAGCGCCGCACCCTCGCGCTCGAGGATTTCTTCCTGGGCTACGGCAGGCAGGATCTCCTGCCCGGAGAGTTCGTGGAGGGCGTCCGAATCCCGCGGCCCTCGCCCGACATGCTGATCAGGATCGTCAAGCTCTCCAAAAGGTTCGACAGCGACATTTCCGGAGTCTGCGGCGCCTTCGCCTTGCGGATCGAGGACGGCGTCGTCGCGCAGGCGCGCGTCGCCTTCGGGGGCATGGCGGGCATTCCCGCGCGAGCGCCGGGCTGCGAAGCGGCGCTCACCGGCCGGGCCTGGACCGAGGCCAATGTCGAGGCGGCCGCGCAGGCGCTCGCCAACGATTACGAGCCGCTCGACGACCTGCGCGGATCCGCCGGCTATCGCCGCAAGGTCGCCGCCAACCTGCTGCGGCGGATCTGGGCCGAGCAGCACGAACCGGTCAGCGTGCTCCATGGCTGAGGGCGCCGTCCACCAGCCGCTGCCGCACGACAGCGCCGACCTCCATGTCGCCGGCGCCGCGACCTATGTCGACGATATGCCCGAACCTCCCGGCGTGCTCCACCTGGCCTTCGGCCACGCCGCGGAGGGCCACGCCACCCTCGTCTCGCTGGATCTGGATGCGGTGCGGGCCGCGCCCGGCGTGGTCGCCGTCTTCACCGCCGCCGACATTCCGGGCGAGAACAATGTCGGCCCGGTCGTCCATGACGACAGGCTGCTGGCCGACGGCCAGATCCTCTATCCCGGCCAGCCGCTCTTCCTCGTCGCCGCCACCGATACCCGCGCGGCCCGCCGGGCCGCCAGGCTCGGCAAGGCGGTGGTCGAGCCGCGGCCGGCCCTCGTCACGATCGCCGACGCTCAGGCCGCCGGCTCCGAGATCGAGGAAACGCAGGTCATGGCCCGCGGCGACGCCGATGCCGGCCTTGCCGCCGCGCCGCACCGCCTGACCGGCACGCTCGAAATGGGCGGCCAGGAGCATTTCTACCTCGAGGGCCAGGCCGCGCTGGCGACGCCCGGCGAGCAGGGGCAGCTCCATATCCTCAGCTCCACCCAGCATCCGAGCGAGATCCAGCATCTCGTCGCGAGGCTGCTCGGGCGCAGCCATGCCCAAATCGCCGTCGAGGTCCGGCGGATGGGCGGCGGCTTCGGCGGCAAGGAGACCCAGGCCGCCGCCTTCGCGGTCGCCTGCGCGCTGGTCGCGGCGAAGACCGGCCGGCCCGCCAAATTCCGCGCCGACCGCGACGACGACATGAACTCGACCGGCAAACGGCACGATTTCGCTGCGGAGTACGACGTCGGCTTCGGTGGCGACGGCCGGATCGAGGCGATCCGGATCACGCTCGCCTCGCGCTGCGGCGCCACCGCTGACCTGTCGCCGGCGATCAACGATCGGGCCATGTTCCACGCCGACAATTGCTATTTCCTGCCGGCGGTCGAGATCGTATCGCACCGGCTGAAGACCCACACCGTCTCCAACACCGCCTTCCGCGGCTTCGGCGGGCCGCAGGGGATGATGGCGATCGAACGGGCGATGGATGCGATCGCCGCGCATCTGAGACTCGACCCGCTGGCGGTGCGCCAGGCCAATCTCTACGGCCCCGGCCGCGACGTGACGCCCTATCACATGAAGGTCGAGGACAATGTCGCGCCGGAGCTGATCGCCGAACTCGCCGAGCGGGCCGGCTATGGCGAGCGCCGCGCCGAGGTGGAGGCGTTCAACGCGAGCCACAACGTCCTGAAGAGAGGCCTCGCTCTGACCCCGGTGAAGTTCGGGATCAGCTTCACCACCACCCATCTCAACCAGGCCGGTGCGCTGGTGCTGGTCTACGCCGACGGCTCCATCCACCTCAACCATGGCGGCACCGAGATGGGGCAGGGGCTGATGATCAAGGTCGCCCAGGTGGTCGCGGACGTGTTCCGAGTGCCGGTCGGGACGGTGAAGGTCAGCGCGACGCGGACCGACAAGGTGCCCAACACCTCGGCGACGGCCGCCTCGTCCGGCTCGGACCTGAACGGGATGGCCGCGAAGAATGCCGCGGAGACGATCAGGGAGCGGCTCGACACCTTCGCCGCGGGCCAGGCGGGATCGGCGGGCTGGAGCTTCGCGGAGCTCTGCCGGAGGGCGCATCTCGCCCGCATCCCGCTCCTGGCGACCGGCTTCTACGCGACCCCGAACATCCATTACGACCGCGCCACCCACAGCGGCCGGCCCTTCCTCTATTTCGCTTATGGCGCGGCGCTGAGCGAAGTCGTCATCGACACGCTCACCGGCGAGCACAAGGTCGTCGCGGTCGACATCCTCCACGACGTCGGCCGCTCGCTCAACCCGGCCATCGACCTGGGGCAGATCGAGGGCGGCTTCGTCCAGGGCATGGGCTGGCTGACGACGGAGGAGCTGGTCTACGACGATCGTGGGCGGCTGCTTACGCACGCCCCCTCCACCTACAAGATCCCGACCGCCAACGACCGCCCGGCGCGGATGGCGATCGCGATCTGGGAGGGCGGCGAGAACGTCGAGGAGACGATCCACCGCTCCAAGGCGGTCGGCGAACCGCCTTTGATGCTCGCCATCTCGGTCTTCTCGGCTCTGACCCAGGCCGTCGCCGCCGCCGCGCCCGGCAAGGGGCTGCCGAAGCTCGACGCCCCTACGACGCCCGAGCGCATCCTCGCCGCGATCGACGAGCTCAGGGCCCGCAATGGCTGACTGGCTCGAGGCCTTGCTCGCGGCGCGGGGGTCGGAACCGGTCGCTCTGGTGACGATATTGTCGACGGAGGGATCGGCGCCGCGCCGGGCCGGGACCCGAATGACCGTCACGGCAACGGACTCGGTCGGCACGATCGGCGGCGGGGCGCTCGAGTTTCGAGCCGCCGAGCAGGCGCGCGCGATCCTGGCTTTGCCGCCCGGCAGCTGGCGGGTGCAGGATTGGCCGCTTGGGCCGCTGCTCGGCCAATGCTGCGGCGGGCAGGTGCGGCTGATGATCGAGCATGTCGATCCCGGCGCGTGGGACTGGACCCGCGAAGTCGTCCAGCGCCGCCCGGTCGCCACCTTTTTCTACGACAACAAGCGCCCGGTCGAGCGCTTCCCCGCCGCCCATGTCGAGGCCGGGGTGAAGCCGCCGCTGCCGCCGCGCTCCGAGAAGCCGCGCAAGGGCACCATCTTCATCGAGCCCGACGACCGGCGCCGCCACCGTCCGCTGCTGATGTTCGGCGCGGGGCATGTCGGGGTCGCCATCGCGGACCGGCTGCCGCGCCTGCCCTTTCGGGTCGCCTGGTTCGATTCGCGCCTCAATCGCAATTTTCCCGGCGTGTCGATGCAGGAGGACGATGCGCAGGTGGTCTGCGCGGGGGAGGCCGGGCCCGGGGCGGCCGTGCTCATCTTCACCCACGATCACGGGCTCGACTATCGCCTCACCGCCGCCGCGCTTCGATCGCAGGCGAGCTTCGTCGGGCTGATCGGCTCGGCCACCAAGCGCGCCCGCTTCCTCTCGCGCCTGAGCGCCGAAGGGGTCGATGCCGAGCGTCTCACCTGCCCGATCGGAATCCCCGGCATCCCCGACAAGCAGCCCGACGTCATCGCCATCGCCGTCATTGCGCAACTGCTGATGCTGGGGGAGGTGGCCGAATGACCGTCCAGGCCTTTCGCGGCGAGATCCTGACCGTCCCCGACGATCCCGCGCAGGGCGGCGAGATCCGCCATTTCGCCGACGGACTGCTGCTGGTCGAGGACGGCATCGTCGCCTCGTGCGGCCCCTATGCCGACACGCGGGGCGTCCCGGCGGAGCCTCTGCCCGGCCTGATCGTCCCGGGCTTCGTCGATGCTCATGTCCATTACCCGCAGATCGAGTGCATCGCCTCGCATGGCGAGCAGCTCATGCAATGGCTCGAGCGCCATATCTTCCCCGCGGAAAAGGCCTTCGCCGACCGCGGCCATGCCGATCAGGTGGCGGCCTTCTTCCTCGACGAGCTGCTCCGGCACGGCACCACCAGCGCGCTCGTCTTCGCCACCGTCCACATGGGCTCGGTCGACGCCTTGTTCGAGGCCGCGCTGACACGCGACATGCGGATCGTCTCCGGCAAGGTGCTGATGGATCTGGGGCCGGAGGGCCTGCGCGACACGATCGCCTCCGGCCGCGCCGACACGGAGGCGCTGATCGCCCGATGGCGCGGCCGCGGCCGGCTGGGCTATGCCGTGACGCCGCGCTTCGTGCCCACCTCCAGCGCCGAGCAGCTCGCGGACGCCGGCGCCCTTGTCGCCGCGCACCCGGACGTGCTGATGCACACCCATCTTTCCGAAAATCCGGGCGAGATCGATTTCGTCGCCAGCCGCTTCCCGGAGTCCGCCGATTATCTCGACGTCTACGACCGCTTCGGCCTGGTGGGGCCGCGCTCGGTCTTCGCCCATTGCGTCCACATGAACGACCGTTCTTGGTCGCGAATGGCCGGGGCCGGCGCCGGAATCGCCTTCTGCCCCACCAGCAACATGTTCCTCGGCTCGGGCCTGTTCGACCTGGCTTCGGCCGATCGTCACGGCGTCAGGCTCGGCATCGGCACCGATATCGGCGCCGGCACGACCCTCTCGATGCTCCATACGCTCGGCGAGGCCTATGGGACCTGCCAGCTGAGGGGGGCCAGCCTCGACCCTTTCCGAGCGCTCCATCTCGCTACCGCGGGCGGCGCCCGGGTGATCGGAATCGCCGACCGGGTCGGCGCGCTCCTGCCCGGCCAGGAGGCCGATTTCGTCGTCCTCGACTCGAACGCCACGCCCCTGCTCGCCCGCCGCTGCGCCGGCGCGTCGCTTCATGACCGGCTGTTCGCCCTGCAGATCCTGGGCGACGACCGCGCCGTCGCCGCCACCTATTTGCGGGGGCGGCGGGCGCATGAGAGAGCGGGTTGAACGGCGACGATCATGCCGCGTCTTGACGGACCGACTCGCGAATCGTCGGCCGGTCCGCGAGAATTTGAATCAATGAGGTTCCATCTCAGACAATAAAATCCGTATCCGTTCGGCGTTGAGGTCATATTTTTCGGCAACATGCACAAGCGCTAAAAGCGTAGCTCGCCGATATATATTCGTAGCTTGGTCCATTGACGCGCCCACTAGCCGGTTAGTGTCAACCTCTATGGCCAATGGTAGCTCACCATCTTCCTGATCGATCTTTTGATAGTGTGGCACAATCTGATCCACCAGGCCTTGGCGCACGATCAGACCAATCCACTTGAACGGGGCGCCATTCAAATAGGCGGATTCAATCATTTCCTGCTCGAGATCGTCACGGGCTTTTCCCAGCGCCAGAGCCGTTGGGCGCGCGGGCAGCTTGGCCCGGGTCAGGGCTACTCCCCCGAGCACCAGCTTGCGATTATGCGCCATGGCGGTCGCTATCTACCCAAAGGATTGCCGAGGGGACGTCCGTAGAGCCGGGTATAGGTTTTGATAAAGCGCGTTTCATAGATACGTGCGTCCACCTTGTGCCGCCCCTTGACCGGCCACTCTCAAATCATCGTCGGCGCCAGGCGGGGACCAGGCCGTTTTCTTGTCGGTGGTGAAGGTGAGAGTGCGCGCCCGGGCGTCGCACGTTTATTGAAACGAGATCGGGAGATCCGCCGCAATGGCGTGCTCAGCCAACGCGGTCAGCCGCTCCATGAGACACTCGCCGTCTACGTCGATGAACGACTCCAGTGCGTTCCGAGGCGTAAGTCCGTTCGACCGCGCGATCTTTCCTTGCCATTCCGAAGCGAAGGGCACGGGCGGCAGGCGCCGCATCTCTTCGCGGGCAAGGGCAAGCTCATCCGCCAGACGAACGGCTTCCTGAACGCTCCATTCCCCGTCGCAGTCGGAGTGAAGGATCAAGGTTGGGAAGCGCGAACCGGGCTTTCCCGACTCCAGCGAATCGGTGATGAAAGAGCGGAAAGCATCAAAATCTCCATAGGTTCCGACTTCAACTCCATCGATATCTTCGTCATCTTCGAACAAGCAGAGATAAAGGCCCATCAGAGGTCCTCTCTTTCGATATGCTTGCGGTTCTCGTTGACAAGATCCTCCAGACGTGGATGGAATCGGCAAGCTCTCGGCACCTTAAGTACGAGTTTCTTACCACTTTCAACGGCGTGAAACGTCAGTAACTTGATCTGGTAGGTGGGGCGAAGCTGCGACACGTTCTTGACCAAATACATCCTGTTGAATTTCTCTGCATCTGGTCGCGCTCCCCGTGGAACTTGGTGGGAAGTCATCCGATCCATTAATTCAATGTCCCCTCGGTGGAAGCGGCTGCACTTCGACGCCCCACCGGCCGAGCCACTGATGGAACTGGGGTCCCACCGGTCTGCTGGTAAGGATCGTCAGCCGCTGGTTATTGACGAGCGCACCATAGGTTTGCAACCGTAGCTGATAGCTGGAGTTGAGCGCGCTCCTGCCTGTTTTAATCTCCAATAGCCCCTCCAGACTGGACCCGTCATATATCGTGGAGACGGGAGCCCCGCCAGCGGTGTATTTGGGCTCCCCGACGATCGTTCTGAATGCCGCGCTCTCGATCTGAGCGGCCGTTGGCGTGAAGGTTACCTTCCCGATCGAGCCGATCGCATCGAGAATTTGCCCTTCTGCCAGAACTCCGGCCCGCCGCGGATTTACTGTGGCGAGCGGCTCCAGCTGGGCGAACGCGCTCGGTTCGGAGGCAAAGGACAGGCGGCCGGCGGCGGCCTTGGCCGGCCCCACGATCAGGAAAATCTGTCCGGCCACGTTGCCGGTGCCCATGGCGATCTCGCGGGCGCTGCTGCTGCTCAGCCGGGCCCAATTCTCGCGGACCACCTGGCTGGCGGGGCGGGAGTCGAGGAAGATGCTGTCGATGCCGCGCGCGACGCCGAACAGGGCGGCCTGCGGATCGCCGACCGTCCGCAGCAGGCCGGTCCCCGCGCGCAGGATCGTCGAGACGAAGCCGACGGCGACGTCCACGCCGAGGCCATACGGATCCGTTCCCGTCACGCGTTCCTCGCCGTCGCGGGCGCGATTGTAGAGACCGAGCCCGCCGTTGATCAGCCAGTCGCCGCCGTCGGCGAGAGCGCTCCAGCCGCGGTTCCAGAGATTGCGGCCGTCGGTAGCCGGCGCCGCCGCGGCCACCGTCGGCGGCGGTGGGGCGAGCGTCTGCGCCAGCTGGTAGCGTTCGAGGGCCACGCCGCCGATGTAGCGCGCCACCTGGTCGTGCAGCGGATAGCCCTGCTGGCCGATATTGTGCCAGACCAGAGCGGTCATGCCCATATAGGCGGCCGATGAGCGCGCCGCCTCGTATCCGCTAAGGCCCGCCTTTGCGATAAGCTCGTCCACCGAGCTCAGGATCCGCGTGGCCGTGGCAGCGGTACCCCTTGTCCCGAGATAATTCTCATTGGCCTGGAGATAGTCTGTGGGGCCCCCGTAGGTCAGCGCAAATTGGTACCACGGCAGGGTGCCATTGTCGGTGATCGAATAATTGTGGGCGAAATTGAAGAAGAGATCCGAACCGGAGACCGGAGCGGCATTCGCCGCCGGCACCGCCGCGGCGAAGTTCGGCGGTTCGAGCCTGGACCTCATCGCGCCAAAGCCCCAATAGGGATCCAGCCCGTCGAGGTTCAGCGGCGCGAGATCGGGGAAGACGATCGGATCCCTCAGATCGAAGCTTGCCTCGCCGCTCGGCGGGCTCGTGTGCTGGTTGTCCTCATGCGCGGCTTCTTCGGCCCGCCTGCGGGACTGATCGGTCAGCGCCCGGCCGATCAAATTGCCGATGGTGGAGCCGATCACGTCGGGGAGGACGGCGAGAATATTGTCGCCGAAGCTGGTGCCGGTGAGGATCGAGCGGACCCCCGCTCCGGCGATGGCGCCGCCGAGGCTGCTCGCGAACTGGTTCACCTGGCTCGGCGGCGTCGGATCGACGCCAGGCGAGCCCGGGGAGGGCGCTCGCCCATTCACGGCATGGCCCGGCAACGCCCCGCTGATCGCGGCGGTGACTCCGCTGACCACGCCGGCAACCGCGACTCCAGTCCAGTCGAACTTCTTCTGGAGGCCGGTCGCCACCGAGACGCCCTGCGTGGCGGCGTTGGCGAGGGCGCCGCGCGCCGCCCCCTGGAGGACCGCGCTTTTCACGCCCGAGAACAGATTGCCTGCGCCAATTCCACCGGCGATGCCTCCCGAGATCCCTGCGATCGCGACCTACTTCCAGCTGAACTTGCTCTGGATGCCGGTGGCGAGGCCGACCCCCTGGCTGACCAGCGAGCCGGCCGCCCCGGCGATGGCGCCGCCAATGACGGCCGCGCCGATGGCCGCTGCGCTGCCCGCCGCCGCTGCGGCGCCGCCAAGCACGGCAGTCA
>JAXDPG010000384.1:0-3580 GCA_034668485.1 Sphingomonadales bacterium | reverse complement strand
TCACCGCCGCCTTCGTCCGCCGCGCCGCGGCACGGCAAGAGGAACCGCATGCCCGACACGCTGCAGAGTGACTACATCGTCGTCGGCGCCGGCTCGGCCGGCTGCGTCCTCGCCAACCGGCTGAGCGAGGACGGCCGCAGCCGAGTCCTGCTGCTCGAGGCGGGCGGCGACGACCGGCCGTTCAGGGAGCCGTCGCAATTCCTGTCCAACGTCTGGATCCACGTGCCCGTCGGCTATTCGCAGACGCTCAAGGACCCCAAGGTCAACTGGCTCTACACGACCGAACCCGACCCCGGCACCCACGGCCGAACCCACGTCTGGCCGCGCGGCAAGGTGCTCGGCGGCTCCTCCTCGATCAACGCCATGCTCTACATCAGGGGCCAGCGGGCCGATTATGACGGCTGGCGGCAATTGGGCTGCGAGGGCTGGGCGTGGGACGACGTCCTCCCCTATTTCCGCCGCAGCCAGCACCAGGAGCGCGGCGAGTGCGACCTCCACGGCGTCGGCGGGCCGCTCAACGTCTCCGATCCGACCACCGGCCATGAAGTTTCCGAAGCCGTGATCGAGGCCTGCGAGGCGCTCGGCCTGCCGCACCGCGACCCCAATGGCGCCGAGCAGGAAGGCGTCGGCTGGTACCAGGTGACGATCAAGGACGGGAAACGCTGCTCGGCCGCCGTCGCCTATCTCCACCCGGCGATGGCCCGGCCGAACCTGCAGGTCGAGACTCGCGCCCTTGTTAATCGTGTCCTGTTTGAGGGTAAGCGGGCGGTCGGCGTCGAGTATGTCCAGAACGGGGTGACGAAGGTCGCTCGCGCCAATGCCGAGGTGATCCTCGCCGGCGGCGCGATCAACTCGCCCCAGCTGCTCCAGCTTTCGGGCGTCGGGGCCGCCGAGCTGCTGCACGAGCGCGGCATCGGCGTCGTCCACGACCTTCCCGGAGTCGGCGAGAACCTCCAGGACCATTTCGTCACCGGCGAGACCTTCCGGCTGAAGCAAGGCATCGTCTCGGTCAACGAGCTCGTCCGCGGCACCCGCTTCCTCAAGGAGACGTTCAAGTACCTGTTCGGCAAGAAGGGTCTGCTCACCCTCTCGGCCGCCCATGTCGCCGTCTTCTGCAAGTCGCGCCCCGATCTCGCCGGCCCCGACATCCAGTTCCATATCCTCCCCGCGACGATGGACCCGGACAAGCTCGCCAACGCCCAGAAGATGGAGCTTGAGAAAGAGCCGGGCCTCACCATCGCCCCCTGCCAGCTGCGCCCGGAATCGCGCGGGTGGATCCGAATCAAGTCGCCCGACCCTTCCGTCTATCCGTCGATCGTGCCCAATTATCTGTCCGACCGGCTCGACCAGGAAGTGGCCGTCGCCGGGCTGCGCTGGGGCCGGCGGATCGCGGAGCAGCCGGCGCTGGCCCGCTACATCGAGCGCGAGCTCATGCCGGGGCCGGAGGCTCTGACCGACGAGCAATTGCTGGACCATGCCCGGACCTGGGGCACGACCATCTACCACCCGGTCGGCACTTGCGCGATGGGCCATGGGCCGATGGCGGTGGTCGATCCACGGCTCAGGGTGCACGGGGTCGAAGGGCTCAGGGTAGTCGACGCCTCGATCATGCCACGCCTCGTCTCGGGCAACACCAACGCCCCCACGATCATGATCGCCGAGAAGGCGAGCGACATGATCCGGGGCAAGGGCCTCGCGGTAGCGGCCTGACCGTCACCCTGAACTTGTTTCAGGGTCCAGTTCTCCACCCGCGAGACGGTTCGTCGCTGGATGCTGAAACAAGTTCAGCATGACGGCGAGGCCCAAAGACCTATCGCCTCTTGACCAGCCTCCGCCCGAGCGCCGCCGCCATCTTGCCCCAGGGCGGTCCGAGCCGCTCGAACACGTTGACGAACCCCACCTTGTGCACCGCCCGCGCGTGGCTGAAGCGCTTGAAGCCTTCCTGCCCGTGATAGGCGCCGATGCCGCTCGCCCCGACCCCGCCGAACGGGAGACTCTCCTGGGCGACGTGGAGCAGGGTGCCGTTCAAGGTCACGCCGCCCGAGATCGCGCCGTCGAGGACCCGGTCGCGGTCGCGGCGGCGGTTGCTGAAGCAGTAGAGCGCCAGCGGCCGATCGCGCGCGGCGATGAAGGCCAGCGCTTCGTCGAGGTCGCGATAGGGCAGGACCGGAAGCACCGGCCCGAAAATCTCCTCGTCGAGGAACAGCGAACCTTCGGCCGGGCCGAGGATGACGGTCGGGCCGATCTTGCCCTCCGCGCGCGCACCGTCCTCCTCGTGGCTCAGCACCGTGGCACCCGCCGCCCGCGCCGCCTCGATCGCCTCGGCAAGCCGGCGCCGGTGGCGCTCGCTGATCAGCCCCGAATAATCGGCATTGCCGGCGATCGCCGGGTAGGCGCGGCGCGCCTGGGCCATTACCGCCTCGGCGAATTCGCGCTCCTTTCCCTGCGGCACAAGGACGTAGTCGGGCGCGATGCAGGTCTGGCCGGCATTGACGAACTTGCCGAAGGCGACGCTTCGCGCCGCTTTGGCGAGATCGTAATCGGGGCAGACGACGACCGGCGACTTGCCGCCCAGCTCGAGCGTCACCGGCACCAGGTTGGCGGCGGCGGCCTGGTAGACCTTGCGGCCGATCGCGGTCGAGCCGGTGAACAGCAAATGATCGAACGGCAGGCCGGCGAAGGCCTGGCCGACATCCACGCCGCCGGTAACGACGGCGGCCTCGGCCTCGTCGAACCGTTCCGCGATGGCACGCCGCAACAGCTCGGAGAAAGAAGGGGTCAGCTCGGACGGCTTGACCATCGCCCGGTTGCCGGCCGCAAGCGCGTCGACCAGCGGCGAGAAAGCCAGCTGGAGCGGATAATTCCAGGGCGAGATGATGCCGATCACGCCCAGCGGCTCGTAGCGCACCCAGGCGCGGGCGGGCTGGAACAGCGGATCGACCCGGCGGCGTTCCGGGCGCATCCAGCGGGCGACGCCGGCCCGGGCGTGGCGGATCGCGCTCACCGTCGGCACGATCTCGAGCAGCTCGGTCTCGGTGCGCGAACGGACTCCGAAATCCTCCGATATGGCCTCCGCGAAGGCGGCCGCGTTACCTGCCACGACCGCGCGCAGCCGGTCGAGCCGGTCGCGCCGCAGCCGCAGGTCCGCGAGAGCTTCCCGCCGCGATGCCCGATGCTGTAGGTCGAAGATACGGCGGGCCTCGTCCTCGCCCGCGACCGGCCTCGCGACGTTCCGATCGGCCATGTTCGAGTCCTCCCTTGCCCGCCCATAGCCGATCGCCGCGGTCGTGGCACCTTTTAGGCTTTGCGTCGCTTCAGCATCCGTCCCATCACGCGCGCAGCTTCAGGAGACGGAAAAATGCCGATCCGAATCGCCATCGTCGGCTATGGCAAGATCGCGAAGGACCAGCACGTCCCGTCGATCGCCGCGGACCCGCGCTTCGAGCTCGCCGCGGTCGTCAGCCCGCGCGCGGCCTGCGCGGAGGAAGCGCCCCTCTTCCCGACCACCGAGGCGATGCTGGAGGCGATGGGCGGCGAGCTCGACGCCGTCGCCGTCTGCACTCCGCCCACCGTCCGGCTC
>JAXDPG010000383.1:0-6241 GCA_034668485.1 Sphingomonadales bacterium | reverse complement strand
TTCACGGGTCGCGGGGGCTTTTTCCGCCTTGTACCAGTATAGCCAGATCAGGCCGGAGGCCGGCGGCGGCGCCGCTGCGCTTGCCTTCGATTCGCCGCCGCGTTCGCGCCGCTTCGGCAGCCGCGCGGCGCCCGCGCGGCGCGACTTCGACCTCGTCGTCGATCTCGGCGCCCGAATCGGCTCGCGCACCTGGTTCCGGGGCGCCCTCACCTGCACCGCTCTGTGCGGCGCCGCCTTGTGGCTGGCGCCCGGCTTCGACCCCATTCCAGCCGCCTCGGCGGCGCCGCTCTCCGACGCCCATTTCGCCCAGGCGCGCGCGCTTTCCATCGCCCCGCTCGCGCTCGGCGCCGATACCGGCCGGCGGATGGCGCCGACCGACGCGGTCGAGCCGTTGCTCGACACGCCCGAGCGCCCGACCGTCGAATTGAACGCCACGATCGGCGAGGGCGACGGCTTCGTCCGCGCCCTCGAGCGCGCCGGAGTCGCCCAGAAGGAAGCGGACCAGGTCGCGGCCCTGGTCGCCGCCGCGGTTCCGCTCGACCAGCTCAAGGCCGGGACGGCGATGGCGATCACGCTCGGCCGCCGGCCCGACCGTACCGTCGCTCGGCCGCTCACTTCATTGTCGCTCCGCGCCCGCTTCGACCTCAAGCTCTCGGTCAAGCGCGCCGGAGGCAAGCTGGCGCTGACCCGGACCGCGATCTCGGTCGACAAGACCCCGCTCAGGATCCAGGGCTTCGTCGGCTCCAGCCTCTACCGTTCCGCCCGCGCCGCCGGCGCCCCGGCCCGCGCCGTCGAAGCCTATATCCGAGCCCTCGCCAGCCAGACCAGCATCGCCGGCCTGGCCCCCGACGACCGTTTCGACATCATCCTCGAGCATCGCCGCGCCGCCACCGGCGAGGCCGAGACCGGCCGCCTGCTCTATGCCGGGCTCGATCGCGGCTCGGGCAAGGACCTGCGGCTGATGCAATGGGAGCAGGACGGCCGCGCCGAATGGTATGAGGCCTCCGGCGCCGGCCGCGAGAGCGGCATGCTCCAGCGGCCGGTGCCCGGCACCGTCTCGTCCAATTTCGGAATGCGCTTCCACCCGATCCTCGGCTATACGAGAATGCACAAGGGGGTCGATTTCCGCGCCGGCTACGGCACCCCGATCCTCGCCGCCACCGACGGCAAGGTCGCGGCGGCAGGCTGGGCCGGCGGCTACGGCAACCCGGTCCGCCTCGCCCCTGCCGGCGGCCTCGTCACCTCCTATTCGCCCATGAGCCGGATCCTGGCCCAGCCCGGCGCCAGCGTCCGCCAGGGCCAGGTGATCGGCTATGTCGGCTCGACCGGCCTCGCCACCGGCCCCCACCTCCATTACGAGCTCTTGAAGAACGGCGTTCCGATCAACCCGGCCTCGGTCAAGTTCGTCAGCCGCGCCCAGCTGAGCGGCGACGACCTCAACGCCTTCCGCTCGCGCCTCAAGACCCTGCTCGCCGTCAGGCCCGGCGCCGCCCGCATGGCCGATTCGGGCAAGAAGAAGCCGCAGGCCTAGCTCGGCCAGGAAGGCCTCACTCCGCCATCGACCCATTGTCGATAACGAAGCGGTATTTGACGTCGCTGCGCTGCATCCGGTCATAGGCGTCGTCGATCTGCCGCGCGTCGATCATCTCGATGTCGGCGACGATGCCGTGTTCGGCGCAGAAATCGAGCATCTCCTGAGTTTCCGCAATGCCGCCGATCAGCGATCCGGCGATCGACCTCCGGCCGAAGATCAGCATGCCCACGGTCGGCGACGGATGCGGGTGCTCGGGCACTCCGACGAGGCAGAGCGTGCCGTCGCGCTTCAGGAGGGCGGTGAAGGCGTCGAGGTCGTGGCTGGCGGCGACGGTGTTGAGGATGAAGTCGAAGCTTCCGGAATGCTTCGCCATCTCGTCCCGGTCGCGCGACACCACCACCTCATCGGCGCCGAGGTCGAGCGCGTCCTGGCGCTTGCTCTCCGAGGTGGTGAAGGCGATCGTGTGGGCGCCCATCGCGTGGGCGAGCTTCACCCCCATGTGGCCGAGCCCGCCGATGCCGACGATCCCGACCTTCTTGCCGGGGCCGGCGTGCCAGTGGCGCAACGGCGAATAAGTGGTGATTCCGGCGCAAAGCAGGGGCGCCACCGCCGCCAGCTGCTCTTCGGGATGGCGGATGGCGAGGACGAACCTCTCGTCGACGACGATGCGCTGCGAATAGCCGCCGAGCGTGTGGCCGGGCGGGTCCTGCGTCGGGCCGTTATAGGTGCCGACGAAGCCGTTCTCGCAATATTGCTCGAGGCCTTCGGCGCAGGACGGGCAGCGCTGGCAGGAATCGACCAGGCAGCCGACGCCGACCGTGTCGCCGACCGCGAAGCCGGTCACCTCGCCGCCGACGGCGCTGACGTGGCCGACGATCTCGTGGCCCGGCACGCAGGGATAGAGCGTTCCGCCCCATTCCGAGCGGACGGTATGCAGGTCCGAATGGCAGACCCCGCAAAAGGCGATCTCGATCTGGACGTCGCGCGGGCCCGGCTCGCGCCGCGAGATGGCGATCGGCTCGATCGGTTTGTCGGCGGCATGGGCGCCATAGGCTTTCACGGTCATGATTGGTCTTTCGGTTGGGAGGGAGAGGTGGGCCCCGGGTCGAGCCCGGGGTGACGATTCAAGTCAGGCATCCGTTTTTTCCGGGGCCTCGCGGCCGACCGCCGCCAGCTGCTGCGGCGGGTAGCGCTCCCCTTCGACCGGGATCCGGGAGGCGGCCTCTTCGATGTCGTCGAGGTCGCTCTTCGTCAGCTCGACGTCCGCGGCGCCGATATTCTCCTCGAGCCGGTGAAGCTTGGTCGTGCCCGGGATCGGCACGATATACGCTCGCTGGGCGAGCAGCCAGGCCAGGGCGATCTGGGCCGGGGTCGCGCCCTTCTCGCCGGCCACTCGCTTCAGCAGATCGACGAGGGCCTGGTTCTTCGCCATCGCCTCCGGCGTGAAACGCGGCAGGCTGGCCCGGAAATCGCCCTCGGCGACCCTGGTGTCGCCCGTCATTGCCCCGGTCAGGAAGCCTTTGCCGAGCGGCGAATAGGGCACGAAGCCGATGCCGAGCTCGTCGCAGGCCGCGAGGATGCCGTTCGTCTCGGGACCGCGGGTCCACAGGCTGTATTCGTTCTGAAGCGCGGCGACCGGCTGGACGGCGTGGGCGCGCCGGACCGTTTTGACCCCCGGCTCGGACAGGCCGAAATGCTTGACCTTGCCCTCCTCGATGAGGTCGCGGACGGCGCCGGCGACATCCTCGATCGGGACGCCGGGATCGACGCGGTGCTGGTAGAGGAGGTCGATCGTCTCGACGCCGAGCCGCCTGAGCGAGCCTTCGACGGCCTGGCGGATCCGCTCCGGGCGGCTGTCGAAGCCGCGATTCTCCCGGGTCTCGAAATCGATGTCGAAACCGAATTTGGTCGCGATCGCGACCTCGTCCCGGAACGGCCGCAGCGCCTCGCCGACGACCTCCTCGTTGACGAACGGGCCATAGACTTCGGCCGTATCGAAGAAGTTGACGCCCCTCTCGAACGCCGCGCGGATCAGCGCAATCCCATCCTCCTTTCCTAGCTTGTCGGCATAGCCGAAGCTGATCCCCATGCAGCCGAGGCCGAGGGCCGAAACCTGGAGGCCGCTGCGGCCGAGTTCACGCGTCTTCATAATGCGCTCCCTTCAGATATTCCTCGTCGGTCACCTGCTCCATCCAGGTCACCGGCGAGCCGTTCAGCGATTCCTGGATGGCGATGTGGGTCATGGCGGTGGTGGGGGTGGCGCCGTGCCAGTGCCTGTGGTCGGGCGGGCACCAGATGACGTCGCCGGCGCGGATCGGGACGATCTCCCCGCCCTCGCACTGGGTCCAGCCCGCGCCCGCCGTGACGATCAGCGTCTGGCCGAGCGGGTGGGTGTGCCAGGCGGTGCGGGCGCCCGGCTCGAAGGTGACGCTGGCGCAGGAGACGCGCGACGGCTCCGGCGCCGCGTTGAGCGGGTCGATGCGGACGTTGCCGGTGAACCAGTCGGCGGGTCCCTTCTGCGATGCCTGCGATCCGGCGCGGTTGAGTAACATATCCTGCTCCTTCGGTGTGGAGGCGATTTAGGCGCTGAGCCGGGCTGCGATTAGCTGCTAGAATGCGCATGAACCTGTGAGTCTCATTCAATAATGCCGCGCCGGAACATCAACGATCTGCTCGCCTTCCGGGCCGTCGCGCGCGAGCGCAGCTTCACCCGCGCCGCCGCGCAGATGGGCCTGTCGCCGTCGGCGCTGAGCCACACGATACGCGGCCTCGAGGAGCGGCTCGGGGTGCGCCTGCTCACGCGAACGACTCGAAGCGTTGCTCCGACCGAAGCGGGGGAACGCCTGCTCGCGACGATCGGTCCCCATTTCGACGAGATAGAGGCCGGGCTCGCGGCCTTGAGCGAGCTTCGCGACAAGCCCGCCGGGACGATCCGCATCACCGCCGGCGATCATGCCGCCGAGACCCTTCTCCGGCCGGCGCTGGCCAGGCTCCTGCCCGATTATCCGGATATCCGCGTAGAGATATCCGTCGACATCGGCCTGAGGGATATCGTGGCCGAGCGGTTCGACGCCGGCATCCGGCTCGGCGAGCAGGTGGCTGGGGACATGATCTCGGTCCGGATCGGACCCGAGGTGCGGATGGTGGCGGTGGGATCGCCCCGCTACTTCGCCGGCCGGCCGAAGCCGCGGACGCCGCAGGATCTCGCCGGCCACAATTGCATCAACCTGCGCCTGCCGACGCTGGGGGGCCTCTATGCCTGGGAGTTCGAGAAAGCGGGACGGGCCCTGAACGTCCGGGTCGAGGGACAGCTCGTCGTCAACGACATCGCACTCGCCCGCGGAGCGGCGGAGGACGGCCTCGGTATTGCCTACCTGCCGGAGGATTATGTCGCGGCGGCCGTCGCCGCCGGGCATCTCGAGCACGTGCTCGAGGATTGGTCGCCGCCCTTTCCCGGCTACCACCTCTATTATCCGAGCCGGCGCCAGCATTCGACCGCCTTCCGCCTGCTGGTCGAAGCCCTCCGCTATCGCGGCTGAGACCGACCGCCACGGCGGATATTCTTCTCACAATGTCAAAGAGCCTGCCCGCTGCGCGACTCGGGCAGGTTCCTATCTAGCAGGACAAATCCTACATTGCAAGAACAAAGCTTGAACATCTGTCGGCCCTAGACGTGCGAGCCTGAGGTCCCGGCTTGCGCGGGATGACGGGTCAGCGGCCCTGGCTGCGCCAGCGCTTGACGACTCGGGCGACCATCGCCTCCTCGTCGCCGGTCTGGCGCCACAGCTCGGAGAAGAGCGGGTCGGACGAGGCCGGACGGCGGTCGCGTTCGAGGTCGTCGAACGACACCCGGATCGGGATCGAGACGCCCTCGCCGCAGACGATGCATTCGCGGTTCCTCAAGGCCGGGATGACGTCGAGGAAGCCGCGAGCGCCTTCGGGCATGGCCGATTTCACGAAATGCTGGTCGCGCTCGTTGTTCAAACGCATCGCGATGATCGTTCCGCATTGCGAGAGCACGCCCTCGGCGAGGTCGGACGGACGCTGGGTGATCAGGCCGAGCGACACGCCGTATTTGCGGCCCTCCTTGGCGATCCGCTCGAGCACCTTCCTGACCGACTGGCCGCCGCCCGTCTTGTCGGACGGGATGTAGCGGTGCGCCTCCTCGCAGACGAGCAGGACCGGGCGCGGCACCTCGTTGCGCGACCAGATGGCGTAATCGAAGACGAGGCGGGAGAGCACCGCCACCACCACCGAGACGATGTCGGTGGGCACGCCCGAGACGTCGACGATTGAGATCGGCTTGCCCTTGGCGGGCAGGCGGAAGATCTTGCCGATGAAGTTGGTCATCGTGTCGGCGATCAGCATGCCCGAGAACATGAAATGGTAGCGGGGATCGGCCTTGAGCTCGTCGATCTTGGTCTTGAGCCGCATGTAGGGGGCGGTGTCGGTCGCCTTGTTGAGCAGGCCCATCTCGCTGTTGATGGCGTTGGAAAGGTCGGAAAGCGCATAGGGAATGGGGGAGTCGACGGTGAGCTTGGTCATCCCTTCCGCGGCGCGGTTCTTGCCGCGGGCCTGGAGGAGACACTTCGCCAGGATGTCCATGTCGCGCTGGCGCTCGGCGCCGGCGGAGGTGATGAACACCTCGCAATGTTCCTCGAAGTTCATCAGCCAATAGGGCATCGCCAGGTTTTCGACGTTGAACAG
>JAXDPG010000382.1:0-3105 GCA_034668485.1 Sphingomonadales bacterium | reverse complement strand
AGCTCAACGGCAACATGTCCGGGGCGCCGATCCTGCTGCCGGGCCGCCACGTCATCAACCTCGGCACGCTGGCCGCGATCCTCGGGCTGATCGCTTACTTCACCCAGGACCAGGCGCCGTGGATCTTCTGGACCCTGACCGCGCTCGCCTTCGCCATCGGCTTCCTGCTGATCATCCCCATCGGCGGGGCGGACATGCCGGTCGTGGTCTCGATGCTCAACAGCTATTCGGGCTGGGCGGCGGCGGCGATGGGCTTCACGCTCCAGAACACGGCGATGATCGTCACCGGCGCGCTGGTCGGAAGCTCGGGCGCGATCCTCTCCTACATCATGTGCCGGGCGATGAACCGCAGCTTCGTCTCGGTGATCGCCGGCGGCTTCGGCGGCGACACGGCGGTGGCCGGCGGCGGAGCGGCCTCGGACCGGCCCTGGAAGCGCGGCTCGGCCGAGGACGCGGCCTTCCTGATGAGCCAGGCCGAGCAGGTCATCATCGTTCCGGGCTACGGGATGGCGGTGGCACAGGCGCAGCATGCGGTGCGCGAGCTCGCCGATCAGCTCAAGAAGGAGGGGGTGACCGTCAAATATGCCATTCACCCCGTCGCCGGCCGAATGCCGGGCCATATGAACGTCCTGCTTGCCGAAGCGAACGTCCCCTATGACGAGGTGTTCGAGCTCGAGGACATCAATTCCGAGTTCGCCCGCACCGACATCGCCTTCGTCATCGGCGCCAACGACGTCACCAACCCGGCCGCCAAGACCGACAAGACGTCGCCCATTTATGGCATGCCGGTGCTCGATGTGGAGAAGGCCAAGACGGTTTTGTTCGTGAAGCGCTCGATGGGCGGGGTCGGCTATGCCGGCGTCGACAACGACCTCTTCTACCGCGACAACACGATGATGCTGCTCGGGGATGCCAAGAAGATGACCGAGGAGATCGTTAAGAGCCTCGGCTGACGCGCTTCGGCGCATAAGCGAAATCTTTGGGCGGAACGGCCTTTCCTCGGCCGCCGCGGCGGCTATGGGTCGCGCCATGCGCAAACTGGGGATGATCGGCGGGACGAGCTGGCTTTCGACCGCCATGTATTACGAGCAGATCAACAAGGCGGTGGCGAAGTCCCTGGGCGGGCTCAGCTCGGCGCCGCTCGTCATCGAAAGCCTCGATCTGGCGCCGCTCGCCGCCTGGGTGCTGGCCGGCGTGTGGGACATGGTCGGCGTGACGGTCGCGGCCGCGGCGGCGAGGCTCGAGGCGGCGGGGGCCCAGGCGCTGATTATCTGCAGCAACACGACGCACAAGGTGGCGCCCGCGGTGCAGGCCGCCGTGTCGGTGCCGCTGCTTCATATCGCCGACGCGACCGCCGAGCGTCTGGCGGCCGACGGGGTCAGGAAGTCCGGCCTGATCGGCACCCGCTTCACGATGGAGGAGGGCTTTTTCCGCGAGCGCATCGAAAGCCGGGGAATCGCCGTCGCGCTGCCCGATCCGGCCACCGCCGTCGAGATCGACCGGATCATCTTCGAGGAGCTGGCCCGGGGGCAGGTCAGCCGCAACTCGCAGCGCCGGCTCAAGACCTGCCTGACCGAAATGGGCAAGGCGCGCCAGCAGGCGGTGATTCTCGGCTGCACCGAGCTGGTGCTGCTCGTCGACCCCGGCACGAGCGTGATTCCCGTCTACGACACGACCGCCATCCACGCCGCAGCCGCGGCGCGATGGATGCTCGGCGATTTTTAGTCCGAAATGGACTGAATCCGGCGACATGAAAGTCGCGTAGCCCCGACTATTCCAAATTCCACCGACGTCGCTCGGCGCAGCAGCTTAGGCTCCTTCGACCGTGCCTGTCGGCGGGGGGAAGGGTATGATACGGGTCGAAAGTCGCGGGCGTTCAAAGGCATAGATTCCAACAAGCACCAAAATGGACCAATGTGGGGCCTGTAATTGCTCCGTAACGGTTGCAATCTGCGGATGCGGGGGAGCGGACCGGCGATGACGGCAATGGTGACGGATCCAGCCTATTGGGCTCTGGAATGGATCGAATATCGCGCTGATCCGGCCGTGCTCGTCCTCGCCGATGCGGCGGCGGGCGAGTCGTGGCGACGGGCGGCGCTGACCGCCGGCTGCCGGGTGATCGACGTCGTGCCGATCGCGGAGGCGGCCGGGCGGCTCGACCGGCAGGTCGCGGCGGACGCCGTGCTGCTCGATTGCGATGACGACGATGACGGGCTGCTCGAGGGACTGCTGGCGAGGCTGGCGGGCGCCGCCGGGTCGCGGCGCTTCGCGAGCGTGGTCGCCACGCCGATGCCCCTCGTCGACCGGGTCGCTGCGCAAATCTTCATGCCCGAGGTCGAGCAGCTCTGCGACCCGAGCCAGCGCGACCGGGTCGAGGCGATCCGGCGCGCGGCGGCGCGCCGCCCGGCCTGCATGGGCGACGTCAACAAGGCGCAGGCGACCCTGCGGCTCCAGCAACTGAGCGAGGAGGTCGGGCGGATCGCCAACGTGCTCGCCGCGCTGTCGGAGGACGAGGCTGCCGCCGCGGCCATGGCGGCGGTCGGCGCCGCTCCCGTGGCCGAGGGCGAACGGGTGGACGCCGCCTTCATCCGCTCGATCATCCGGGCCCGGCGGCTGCGCGACCATTTCTTCCGTGGCGAGATGTTCGCCGACCCGGCCTGGGACATGCTGCTCGACCTGATGGCGGCGCGGGTCGAGCGCCAGCGCGTCGCCGTCTCGAGCCTGTGCATCGCCGCTGCGGTCCCGCCGACCACGGCGCTGAGGTGGATAAAGACGCTTTGCGACCAGGGCCTGTTCGTGCGGGTCGCCGATCCGGAGGACGGGCGCCGTGTCTTCATCGAACTCTCCACCGAGACTGCGACGATGATGGAGGCCTATCTGAAGTCGGCCCAGCGCATCGCGCATCTGATCGTCTGAGGCTTGCCGCTCCCTGCCCGCGGTGGCAGACCCCGCCCGGCAAGGGCGCTTAGCTCAGTTGGTAGAGCATCTCGTTTACACCGAGAGGGTCGGCGGTTCGAGCCCGTCAGCGCCCACCAGCGTCACGAAGCGTAGCGTAGTGGCGACGCGGTCGATGTACCTCAGCCGCAACTTGGTCGGCGAAGTGTC
>JAXDPG010000381.1:0-3529 GCA_034668485.1 Sphingomonadales bacterium | reverse complement strand
GGAGAGGGGCAGCGCCGGGTGGCGAAGATCGTGCGTTCGACCGGGCAGCGCTTTCGTTATAAGGTCCACCCCATGCGCTCTCGCTCGCCCTGCCGACCTTGTCGACCGAAGCGCCCGGCCCGCGGGGAGCGGTGATGGACGGCGACGACGACATCGCCGCGGCGCTGCCCCGGCCGCCGCTGCCGGCGCCGGCCCGCCGCGATGCCGCCATCGCCGAAGCCCTGAGCCGTTTCGACGGTGTGGACCCCGCCCTAGCGGCGGAAGACCGGCGCGCCGCGCGGCCCGCCGCCTGGTGGTCCCCCCGGGGCCGGCCCTATGCCGGCGCCCTCGCGGGCGCCTTCCTGGCCGCCCTCGTCGGCCTTCCCTTCGTATGGACGTCGTTCGACCGCTCGGTCCCCGACGGCGGTCGCGCCCGCCGGCCGCGGGTCGAGGCCGCGGGCGCCGGCCCGGCCAAAGCGGACGCGGACTCCGCGCCGGCTCCAATGCTTGGACCGCCCACCGTGAAACCGCCGGCGGCGGCGGACGAGGTCCCGGAAGCGCCTTCCGCGCCGATCGCCAAGGCGGGCGAGGCCCCGGCCGGGAGCGGCGAGCCTCTCGCGGGCTCGGCGGCGGAGCCGGCCGGAGACGTCGTCGTCACCGGATCGCGGATCCGGAACCCGAATCTGGAATCGGCAAGTCCGGTCACGGTGGTGAGCGAGGAGTCGGTGGCAGGCGAGGAGGGCGACAGCGCGATCACCGTCACCGGCACCCGTTCGCGCTACGCGCCGCCGCGGCGCCGGGGCGACTGGAATGCCTGCACGATCGACGATCCGGGCCGCGACCCGGTGGCCTGCCGCAAGCCCGCCCGCGCCGCCGCGAAGGGCGCCTCCGGAGCCTCCTCCCAAATCGCCGAAGGCGTTTCCCAGGGGTGGGAGGGCGATCTCGAAGAGGCGATCGCTTCGTTCGACCGGGCGATCGAGCTCGAGCCGCGGTCCTCCGACGCCTATCTCAACCGCGCGCTTGCCCGGCGGCGGCTCGGCGATCTCGACGGCGCCCTTGCCGATCTCGACCGGGCGGTCCGCTACGCCCCTCGCGCCGCCCGTTACTATTACCAGCGCAGCCTCGTCCTCCACCAGCGCGGCGACCACCGCCGCGCCGAGTCCGACGAGGAACGCGCGGTGGCGCTCGACCCGCGCTACCGCGTTGCGGTCAAGGGCGCGCAATAGAGCCTCTCGACGCGCGGCTTGGGCTCGGTCATGTAAAGCCGATGATGGGGGGAATCGAAAGCGTCGGCGAGGCGGTGACGGGCGGGCTTGCCGCGCGGGCGGTCGAGCCGGTGGCCGGGGAGGGCCTGGGGGAGGGCCACGGCGCCTGCCTCAATTGCGGCACCCGCCTGATCGGGCCCCATTGCCACCAATGCGGCCAGGCGGCGCACGTCCACCGCACCGTCGCCGCCTGGTGGCACGACCTCGCCCACGGCGTCCTCCATCTCGACGGCAAGATCTGGCGCACTCTGCCGCTGCTTGCCTGGCGGCCGGGCGAGCTCACCCGCCGCTATGTCGAGGGCGAGCGGGCCAGGTTCGTCTCGCCGCTCGCCCTGTTCCTGTTCTCGGTGTTCCTCATGTTCGCGGTGCTGAGCGCCTTCGGCGGCGCCGGCCAGTGGGATTCGAAGGAGGTCGACAACGGCCTTGCCAGGGAGATACGCGCCGCCGACGCCAAGATCGTCGACGTCGAGAAGGAGCGGCGCGAGGCTCTCGCCCGGCACCGTCCGACCGCGGCGATCGACGTCCGGCTGAAAAGCGAGCGCGACAACGCCTCGCTGCTGCGCGCGATGAAGGAGCGCGGCATGATCAAGGGCACCGCCTTCCGCGTGAACGACGACGTGCCCTTCTGGCTTCGCCACGCGATCGAGAAAGCGGGCGCGAACCCGTCGCTGCTGCTCTACAAGCTGCAGACCAACGCCTACAAGTTCAGCTGGGCGCTGATCCCGATCTCGGTGCCGTTCCTGTGGCTCCTGTTCCTCCACCGCGCGCGCTACCGCCGGCAGTACAAGGCCTACGACCACCTCATCTTCGTCACCTATTCGATCGCCTTCATGAGCCTCGCTTTGGTCGCCTTCGTTCTGGTGCGGGCGGCCGGGCTTTCCTGGGGTCCGCTCAACCTCGCCTTCATCCTGGCGCCGCCGGTCCACATCTACCGGCAGTTGCGCGGCGCCTACCGGCTGTCGCGTCTCTCCGCTCTGTGGCGGACGGCGGTGCTGATGTGGTTCGCCGGCATCGCCCTGACCTTGTTCATGCTGCTGCTGGTGACCCTCGGCGTGCTCGCCTGAGCTCAGCTCCGGCAGGGATATTTGCGGGCGAGGAGGGCCCTGAGAGCGTCCTTGGTGTCGATGCGCGCCCGCTGCGCCGCCGGGATCGAGCGGAAGGCGGCGAGGATCTCGTTGCTGTTCAGCCCGGGCTTGGCGGGCGGGCAATAAGCGCCCCTCCTGTGCGCGCGCTCCGCGGCCAGCCGCTCGTTGCGCAGGGTCTGGGAATCGGCCTCGATCTGCGCCTTGAGCGCCTTATAGTCGCTCGAGAACAGCGCCATCATGCCCTTCTTCTGGAGCGCGTCCGCTTTGCCGAGGAAGGTGGCGACGTCCATCGCTCCGGCAGCGCTGAGCGGGAGGATCGTCAGCACAACGGCGGCAAGCAGCTTCTTCTTCACTCGAATTTCCCTCCCACGGAACGCGCGCAAGGGAGCGTCGGCCGCCTGAACGCCGCTTGAACGGCGGGGCTTACGCTCCCTGCGGCGCCGGCCCGCCGATGCCGCCGCCGCGCGGGCGCCGGGTCGAGGGGATCGAGGTGCCGGCGACGGGCATGGAAGGCCGGCGGTTGTTCGGGTCCTCGCGGCCGATATCCTCGCCCTTGATCGCCTTCTTCGCTTCCTCGCCGGTCAGCGTCTCGAATTCGAGCAGCGCCCCGGCAAGCCGGTGGAGCTCGTCGAGATTCTCCGTGAGCACCCCGCGCGCCGCGCTCTCCGCCTCCTCGATCAGCCGCCGGACCTCGGAGTCGATCAGCCGCGCCGTCTCCTCCGACACGCTCTGGCTCCGGGCGACGCTGTGGCCGAGGAACACCTCCTCCTGGTTGTCGCGGTAGCGAAGCCAGCCCAATTTCGACGACATGCCATATTCCATCACCATCGAGCGCGCCATGTCGGTCGCCTGCTGGATGTCGTTCGAGGCGCCGGTATTCAATTCCTCGACCCCGTAGATGAGCTGCTCGGCGATCCGCCCGCCGAAGCAGAGCGCGAGGCGCGCCTTCATCTGCTTCATCGACATCGAGTAACGGTCGCGCTCGGGCAGGTTCCAGGTCACGCCCAAGGCCCGCCCGCGCGGGATGATCGTCACCTTGTGCAGCGGGTCGCAGCCCGGCACGTGAAGCGAGACGAGGGCGTGGCCGGCTTCGTGATAGGCGGTCGCCTTCTTCTCGTCCTCGGTCATCACCATCGACTTGCGCTCGGCGCCCATCATCACCTTGTCCTTGGCGAGCTCGAGCTCGGACATGGCGACCAG
>JAXDPG010000380.1:0-2806 GCA_034668485.1 Sphingomonadales bacterium | reverse complement strand
GCGGCTGCACGGGGAGCCGGAAGGCGGCCGGCGGGGACCGCGCGACGCCTTCCAGCGCGACCGCGACCGGATCATCCATTCCGTCCCCTTCCGCCGGCTCCGGCACAAGACCCAGGTCTTCGTCGCGCCCGACGGCGACCATTTCCGGGTGCGCCTCACCCACAGCCTCGAAGTCGCCCAGATCGGACGCGCGCTCGCCCGCGCCCTCGGCCTCAACGAAGACCTCACCGAGGCGCTTTGCCTCGCCCATGACATCGGCCATCCGCCGTTCGGCCATTCGGGCGAAGAGGTGCTGCAGGCGGCGATGGCGGCGACGGGCGGCTTCGACCACAATGCCCACACCCTGAGGCTTCTGACCCGGCTGGAAAGCCCCTATCCTCGCCATGCGGGGCTCAACCTCAGCTGGGAGACTCTGGAGGGCCTCGCCAAGCATAACGGACCCGTCGCCCATCCCTCCTGGGCGCTGGCCGAGGCCGACGCCGAATTCCCGCTCGAGCTGAGCCTGTGGCCGAGCCTCGAGGCCCAGGTGGCGGCGGTGGCCGACGACATCGCCTACGACAATCACGACATTGACGACGGCCTGCGCGCCGGCCTGTTCACGCTCCGCGAATTGCTCGACGTGCCGTTGATCGCCCGCGCCTGGGGCGAGGTTCGGGAGCGGTTCGCCGACGTCGGCGAGGCGCGGCTCGTCCCCGAACTGGTCCGCGACCAGATCGGCCTGATGGTCAACGACGTGCTCGAGGAGACGGCACGGCGTGCCGGCGAAGCCGGCGTCGCGACCGCGGACGATATCCGTGCGGCGGGCCGGGCGCTGGCCGGATTCTCCGAGGCGATGGCGGCGGAGGAGCGGGTGCTGAAGCGCTTCCTCCACCAGCGCATGTACAACGCGCCCGCGGTGACGGCCGTGCGCGACGAGGCGCAGCGCGTCCTCGCCGGATTGTTCGCCGCCTATCGCGACGATCCGGCGCGGCTGCCTTCGGGGTGGCTGGCGGACGGCGCGGACGAGACGGTGACGCTGCGCGCGATCGGCGACTTCATCGCCGGCATGACCGACCGCTACGCCATTGCCCGCCACCGCGAGCTGGTCGGGCCGGTCGAGCTTCCGGAAGGGTTCTGACCGGAATATCGTTATGCACGTGCAACGATCCCGGGCGACATGCTAATCCTGTCCCTGCGGGGGATTGGTAATGGCGACTCAGCAGCAGGCGACGGTCTATGTCTCCAACCAGACCGGCGGCAACGCGACGATCTGGCTCTACCATGAAAATTCCAGCAACGGCACTCAGAGCGGACAATGGGCGGCAGCGCCGGGGACCAATGCCGGGCCGCTGACGGTCCGCTTCGAAACCGGATGGGGCAGCGAGGATATCCTCGATTACTGGTCGGTCCTCGTCCACGTCCTCGACGGCCCCAATGCCGGCTTCTACGTCAACAGCGGCAGCGTCACGAGGCGCCATTGGAAGGAATGCCAGCTCCAGCACGCCGACGCCGGCCAGACGCTCACTCTGTCGGTGAGCACGAGCGGCTTCGAGGTCGCCCTCCGTTCGGGCTCATGCCCCGACGCCATGACCCGCCTCGCGCCCTCGGCGCCGGTCACCCACGTCTTCGTGGTGATGCTGGAGAATCACTCGTTCGACAATATGTTCGCCATGTCGGGCATTCAGGGGATCACGGCCGCGACGACGAGCGACTTCAACGTCTATGGCGGCCAGACCTTTCACGTGCAGCCGAGCGCGCCGCTCAGCCTCGGCAGCGATCCGGGGCACGAGTTCCTCGACGTGGTCGAGCAGCTCGGCGGTCCGGACGCGCCGCCTTATCCCCCCTATCCGGCGATCGACAATTCGGGCTTCGCGGCCAATTATGCCACGTCGCGCACCGAAGGTAAGCCGACGCCGGCGCCGCCCGGGCGCATCGGCGACATCATGGCCTGCTTCGCGACGCCCGACCAGCTGCCGGCTCTGTATCAGCTGGCGACCTCGTTCGCGGTCTGCGACTGCTGGCATTCCTCGCTCCCCGGCCCGACATGGCCGAACCGCTTCTTCGTCCATGGCGCTTCGTCCTCGGGGCTGGACGACAGCCCGTGCCACAAGCAGATCATCGGATGGGAGCTGCCCGGCGGCGGCTTCAAATACCCGAACGGCTCCCTCTACCAGGCGCTTGCGGGCGCCGGCATCCCCTACCGCTTCTATAACGACACGACCGGCCTGCCCAGGGAGCTCAGCCTCTACAGCGACGATCCGCAAAGCGGGTCGGTGTCCGGCGCGATCCCGCAGGTTTCCTCGCTGAGCGGAGTGACCATCCTCGACATCGAGTCGCTGAAGGACTTCGCCTCCGACCTCCAGGGCCCCTATCCCTATCCCTACACCTTCATCGAGCCGCATTTTGGCGAGCTGGCCAGCGAGACCTACCAGGGCGGCTCGTCGCAGCATCCGATGGACGACGTCTATGGCGGCGAGCATCTGCTGGCCGCGGTCTATCAGGCGATCCGCAACTCGCCCTACTGGAACACCAGCCTGCTGATCGTCACCTATGACGAGCATGGCGGCCTCTACGACAGCGTCGCGCCCACGGCCGCGCCGCCGCCGGGCGACGACCCGCCCTATGGCTACAGCACCCACGGTTTCACCTTCGACAAATATGGCGTCAGGGTTCCTGCGGTGATCGTCTCGCCGTTGATCCCGGCCGGCAGCGTCGATCACACGCTCTACGATCATTCCTCGGTGCCGAAGACGCTGGAGGCGCTCTGGGGCCTGCCCGCACTGACCCAGCGCGACGCCGGCGCGAACGACATGCTCCATCTGCTCTC
>JAXDPG010000379.1:0-9503 GCA_034668485.1 Sphingomonadales bacterium | reverse complement strand
GGATCGACAGCCATTCGACGTCGGTCTGGCGGTTATATTCGTCGATCTCTTCGGCAACGAAGGCGCGGCCAGGGAAGAGCTGCAGAAGGCGCGCGATCCCCGACTGGACGAGGTGGATGCTGGTCGATTCGAGGGGCTCCATGAAGCCGCCCGCCAGCCCGAGCGCGACGCAGTTGCGGTTCCACGCCTTGCGGCGCTTGCCGGCGGTGAAGCGCAGCGGCCGGGGATCCGCCAGAGCCGGCCCGTCGAGATTGGCGAGCAGGACCCGCGCCGCCTCCTCGTCGGTCGTGAACGCACTGCAATAGACATGGCCGTTGCCGGTGCGATGCTGGAGCGGGATCCGCCACTGCCAGCCGGCGTCCCGAACGCTGGCGCGCGTGTAGGGCGTGAACTCGCCCCCGGCCGCGCAGGGGACCGCCAGCGCACGATCGCAAGGCAGCCATTGCGACCAATCCTCGTAGCCGGTCGCGAGCGCCTGTTCGATGATGAGGCCGCGGAAGCCGGAGCAATCGATGAACAGCTCGCCCTCGATCCGCTCGCCGCTCTCGAGCACGACGGCCTCGACGAAGCCGTCCTCGCCGCGCAGTGGCACGTCCTTGACCTTGCCCTCGGTCCGGCGGACTCCCAACGCCTCGGCAAAGCGCCGCAGGTAGGCGGCGTAGAGACCGGCGTCGAACTGGAAGGCATGCGCGAGGCCGCTCGGCAACCGGTCCGGCGTCTGCTCCAAGCGCCCGAAGAGGGTCCGCCGCGCCGCCTGCGCCGAGGCGGAAAACTCCCACAAGCTGGCGCTGCCGCCCTCCGCCCGATGCCGCAGCCAATATTGGTGGAACGGGATCAGGCCCAAGTCGCGGCCGATCGTTCCGAAGGCATGTATGTAGCGGGAATCGGCGCCGTTCCAGCCCACGAACTCGACGCCGAGCTTGAACGTGCCGGCGGTGGCGCGGACGAACTCGTCCTCGTCGAGGCCGAGGCCGGCGTTGAACAGCCTGAACTGCGGGATCGTCGCCTCGCCGACCCCGACCGTCCCGATCTCCTCGGATTCGACCAGCCGGACGTCGGCCTGCCTGCCCAGGAACCGGGCGAGGGCCGCGGCCGCCATCCACCCCGCGGTGCCGCCGCCGACGATCACGATGTTGCGGATGGAATTCGTCATGATCCGGGCATAGCCCCTCTCCCGTCCTTACGGGAGAGGAGGGGCCCACCGCGTCGCGGTGGGAGGTGAGGGTCTTGCCGACTCATTGCTACAGACCCTCACCTCCCAAGCCTTCGGCTTGGGCCCCTCCTCTCCCGCGAAAAGCGGGAGAGGGAGAAGCCCGGCGCTACGGCCTAGAATTTGTAATTGAAGCCGGCCAGGAAGCGGCGGCCGTAGATCTGATAATCGATGACGGTCAGCGGGTTGGCCGGGTCGAAGACGGTGGCGAACCTCTCGTCGGTCAGATTCTGCGCCTGGAGATAGACGGACAGGCCTTCGAGACGCGAGCCCGGCTGGAAGTCGTAGCCGACCTGCGCGTCGACGATCGTCTCGCCGAGCGCCTGGCGGCGGGTACGGTTGCCGCCGAAGCCCGACAACTCGCCGAGGAAGGTCGAGCGGTGCCGGACGCTGCCGCGCGCCGAGAAGCCGTATTTCTCGAAGAAGGCGGTGCCGTTCATCACCCAGCGCGAATAGCCGGGGATGTTTTCCGGGTTGCTCGTCGGAGTCTCGCGAATTCGGGTCTTGGTCCAGGAGATTCCGCCGGTGACCCCGAAGCCGTCGAGGGCGTCGGCGAAGACGCTGAACGGAAGCGTCGCCGCGGCCTCGGCGCCGTACATCTTGCCGCCGGTGCCGTTCACTGCCGTGCTGAGCCGGCCGGCCCGGGTGGTGACGAGAGCCTGGTCGGTGGCGCTGAGCGGATAGCCGGTGAAGTCGAAGGGCGTCTCCCTCGGATCGTAGATGAAATTGTCCAGATCCTTGTAGAAGAGCTGCAGGGCGACATAGCCGCTTCGGCCGAAATATTTCTCGATGTTGAAATCGATCGCGTTCGCCCGGGTCGGCCTCAGGAACGGGTTGCCGCCGCTGCCGGTGATGATGTGTTCGGTCAAATTGACCCCGTAGCTGACCGCGATCCGCATCTGGTCGAGGCGCGGCCGCTGGATCTCGCGCGCCAGCGCGAGGCGCAGGACGAGATCGCTCGGGAAGCGCAGCGAGAGGTTGAGGCTGGGCAGGATATCCCAGAATTTGGCGCCCGCCTCCGCCGGGGTGAGCACGCCCGCGGAGATGACGTTGCCGTTCGAGGACTGGTCCGTATGGATCGCCTGGACGCCGACATTGCCGGTCAGCGTGGCGCTGCCGAGATCGGCGTGAATGTCCGCCTGGACGTAGCCGGTCAGGAGCTGCTCTTCGACCGTATAGGCCTTCGCAACGACGTCGGGATTGGCGGTGTTCGACGCCAGGGTATAGATGCCCCCGGCGGCGAGAAGCTGCCTGGGATCGTAGCTGACCATCGGCCCGAGGCCGAGATAGCCGAGGTTGGTCGGCGCGAGCAGGAATTGGGTGGGGATCGGCGCCTCGAGCGCGCCGTTGGCGAGCCGGATGATCGCCTCGTCGGGCTTCAGGCTCTTGGTTCGAAGCGTGTAATTGACTCCGGCCTTGACCGCCGAGAGGAAGCCGCCCTCGAGCTCGTGCTCCAATTGCCCGCGGAACTGCCACAGCTCGTCGTCGACGATCCGGTTGTTGTAATAGCCGACCTGCGGCAAGGTACCGCCGCCCCAGCCCTGCGGGTCGGTGAGCCGAATGAGGTTGGTGTCGGAATAATTGAGCGTCGGGTCGAAGATGATGCCGTGCGTGGTCGCCTGGAAGCCGATGGTGTCGCGGGCGCCGTTATTGGCGCCGAAGCCGGTGCCGGAATAGCTTTCGAGGATCAGCTCGTTGCGGTCGGTCCGCGAATAGCCGAAATCGACGAAGCCGTTCAGCCCGTCCTCGCCCTCGTAATTGAGGTTGATGCCGGACGAGAAGAGATTGGCGTGACGCTCGAACGCGTCGTTGCGGACGACGCCCTCGACTCCGGTCGCGATGCCCGAGACCAGGAAGCCGTTCTCGATCTTCCCCGAGCCCGGCTGGAGGCTGGCATTGCCCCAGGCGAGCGGAAGCTCGATGCCGCGCTTGATCTGGTCGTCCTGGAAGTGAGAGTAGAAGGCGTCGATCGTCGCCGTGAAAGTGGGCATCGGCCGGAACTGCATCGTCCCCTGCAAGCCGAGGCGCGTCAGCTGGGTCGAGGTGACGTAGGATTTCGAGCCGCCGATCACATAGGGGTCCGCGGCCGTTCCGCTGCCCGGATAGCCCCAGGCGTTATATTCCTGCAGCTGATAGGGCTCGTCGACATAGGAGGCGGCGAGGGCGAGGCCGACCGTGTCGTTGGCATATTGATCGACATAGGTCGCGTTGACCCGGAAACCCTTGTCGCTCGAGCCGGCATTCAATTTGCCGAGGTCCGCGTAGGAGCCGCGCGCTCCGACCGCCAGCACGTTTCGGCCGCCGAAGTCGAGCGGACGGATGGTGCGGATATCGACCGTTCCGACCAGGCCCTGGCCGACCAGGCTCGCGGAGGGCGACTTGTACACGTTGACGCTTCGAACGACCTCGGACGGATATTGGTCGAACTCGACGGCGCGGTTGTCGCCGGTCGAGGTCTGCTCGCGACCGTTCAGAAGGGTCATCGAGAAGTCCGGGCCGAAGCCGCGGATCGAGATGACGTTGGCGCGGCCGGAGAGGCGCTGCGAGGTCAGGCCGGGGAGGCGGGCGATCGATTCGGCGATCGAGGCGTCGGGAAGCTTGCCGATATCCTCGGCCGAGACCGATTCGACGATCTGGTCCTGCCTCTTCTTCTCGTTGACGGCATTTTGGAGTGAGGCCCGGAAGCCGGTGACGACGATGTCCCCTTCCTGCGTGGCATCGTCGTCGACCGGCGCGGCCGCTTCCGGCGCTTCGTCCGGCACATCCTGCGCCCGGGCCGGTGCCGCCAGTGCGAGGGCGGCAGCGCCGCCGAGCAGGTACCAGCGACGCGAGTCGAGGCGATTCGTCATTCTCGGGCCCTCTCAGTTCAGCCGCCGAATGCCCCCACCCGGACGGCCCGTTGCATTCCCGGAGGAGCCTTCGCGCACCGCCGAAAACGGCGGAAAAGCGCGCGTCTGCGCACCCCCTGTTTCCTTCGGCGCCGTCCTCGGCCGCGAAGCTTCGTCCGGACGCCGCGTGCCGCGATAGGCTCGCGGTCTGATGACTTTCGCAAATTACTGCAAATTTAATGCTGCCGTGGCAAGTGCGAATTTTTCACACGGCTTGCACCTGTGGCGCTCCTGCCACGGATATTTCCTGAGTTTTCTGCGATGCGCTCGCAGGAACTAATGGTCCTGGGGACCCTCCGGGCGCCCCTTGACCGGGTCGTTCGGCTTCTGCAAAGAATTGCAAAAAGCTGCTGAGGCAGTGGAGAGGAGTGGGCCGATGCGGCCGATTTCAGCGATGGCGGCAGCGGCGGCGCTCGGGCTCGCGGCGGGCGCGCCGACCGAAGCGGCGGCGGCGGCGGCTTATCGCGACCGCTCGCCCGCCGAAGAGATCGTCTACTTCGTGCTCCCGGACCGGTTCGAGAATGGCGATCCCGCCAACGATCGCGGCGGCCTGGCCGGCGACCGGCTGCGCACCGGCTTCGACCCCGCGGCGAAGGGTTTCTACCATGGCGGCGACCTCAAGGGCCTGACCCGGCGGCTCGACTATATCGCCGGGCTCGGCGCCACCGCGATCTGGCTCGGGCCGATCTACAAGAACAAGCCGGTGCAGGGACCGCCCGGCCGGGAATCGGCGGGCTATCACGGCTATTGGATCACCGACTTCACCGACGTCGATCCGCACTTCGGCACGCGCGAGGATCTGAAGCGGTTCGTCGACGCCGCCCACGCCCGGGGCATGAAGGTCTATCTCGACATCATCACCAACCACAGCGCCGACGTCATCAAATATCGCGAATGCCCCCGCAACGACTGCGCCTATCGCGGCCTCGCCGATTATCCCTATTCCCGCCGCGGGGGTCTCGCCGGGGCGGCGATCAATCCGGGCTTCGAGGGGATCGACAAGCCGGACCGGCGTTCCGACAATTTCGCCCGGCTGGCCCGGCCCGATTACGCTTACACCCCCTACGTGCCCGCTGCCGAGGCCGACGTGAAAAAGCCGGCCTGGCTCAACGACCCGATCTACTACCACAATCGCGGCGACTCGACGTTCAGCGGCGAGAGCTCGACGATGGGCGACTTTTCCGGCCTCGACGACCTGTTCACCGAGCATCCGCGCGTCCTCGAGGGGTTCATCGAGATTTACGGCCGGTGGATCGACGATTTCGGAATCGACGGCTTCCGCATCGACACCGCCAAGCACGTCAATCCCGAATTCTGGCAAGCCTTCGTGCCGACCATGCTCGCGCGGGCCAAAGCGCGCGGCATCCCCAATTTCCATATCTTCGGCGAAGTGTACGATCCCGATCCGGGCATGCTGGCCCGCTTCACCAGGGTCGATCGCTACCCGGCGGTGCTGGACTTCGCCTTCGCCTTCACCGTCGTCGACGTCGTCGCCAAAGGGCAGGGCACCGACCGGCTGGCACGCCTGTTCGCGGCCGATCCGCTCTACGAAGGCGGCGCCGAAGCCGCCAAGAGCCTGCCGACCTTCATCGGCAACCACGACGCCGGCCGGTTCGCCTTCTTCGTCCGCCAGGCCAATCCCGCGGCAAGCGAAGAGGAGATATAGAAGCGGGTCATCCTGGGCCACGCCTTGATGTTCATGAGCCGCGGCACGCCGGTCGTCTATTATGGCGACGAGCAGGGCTTCGCCGGCGACGGCGGCGACCAGGATGCGCGCCAGGACATGTTCGCGAGCCGGGTCGCCTCCTACAATGACGACAGGCTGGTGGGCTCCTCGGCGACCACCGCCCAGGCCAATTTCAATCGCGATTCGACCCTCTACCGGGCGATCGCCGGGATGGCGGCCCTGCGCCGCGACGATCCGGCCATAAGCCGCGGCGATCAAATCGTGCGAGCGTCGGGCGACAAGCCGGGCCTGTTCGCCATCTCCCGGCTCGCCCCGACCGGCGGCGGCGAGACCCTGATCGCGTTCAACACCGGCACCACGCCGGTCTCGGCCAATATCGTCGTCGGCGGCGGCTCCGGGCGCTGGACCTCCGTTCGTGGCCGTTGCGCGGCCGAGGCGGCGGCGCCGGGCAGCTACCGGGTCGAGGTGCCTGCGCTCGACTATATCGTGTGCAGGACAATGCGGTGAACCGGACCGCCCTCGAGCGAGTCGACGTCGCCGCGACGGCGCAAGCGGCCGAATGGTGGCGCGGCGCCGTCATCTACCAAATCTATCCGCGCAGCTTCGCCGATTCGAACGGCGACGGGATCGGCGACCTGCCGGGCATTGCCGAACGGCTGGACTATGTCGCGTCGCTCGGCGTCGACGGCATCTGGCTATCGCCCTTCTTCACGTCGCCGATGAAGGATTTCGGCTACGACATAGCCGATTATCGCGGCGTCGATCCCGTCTTCGGAACGCTCGCCGATTTCGACCGGCTGCTCGAGCGCGCCCACGGGCTGGGGCTCAAGGTGCTGATCGACCAGGTCTATTCGCACAGCTCCGATCTGCATCCCTGGTTCCAGGAGAGCCGCTCGAGCCGGGACAATCCCAAAGCGGATTGGTACGTCTGGGCCGACGCCAGGCCGGACGGATCGCCGCCCACCAACTGGCAGTCCGTCTTCCACGGCCCCAGCTGGCGCTGGGACGCCCGCCGCGGCCAATATTATCTGCACAATTTCCTGGCCGCGCAGCCCGACCTCAACCTCCACAACCGGCAGGTGCAGGACGCGCTGATCGACGTCGCGCGCTTCTGGCTCGACCGCGGGGTCGACGGCTTCCGCATCGACGCGATCAACTTCGCGATGCACGACCCGCTGCTGCGCGACAATCCGCCGGTCACCGAGGGGCCGGGCCGGCGCACCCGTCCGTTCGACTTCCAGCACCATCTCTACAACCAGTCGCACCCGGACATTCCGGCGTTCCTCAGCCGCCTGCGGACCGCCGCGGACGAATATGGCGCGACCTTCACCGTCGCCGAGGTGGGCGGCGAGCAGGCCGACCGGGAGATGAAGCTCTACACCCAGGGCCCCGACCGGCTGAACAGCGCCTACGGCTTCAACTTCCTCTATGCCCGGTCGCTGACGGCAGAGGTAATCGATGCGGCGATGCGGCTCTGGCCCGGCGGGCCCGGCGAGGGCTGGCCGAGCTGGGCCTTTTCCAACCACGACGCGCCGCGGGTCGTCTCGCGCTGGCTGGCGGGCCGCGACCCGGAGGCGTTCGCCCGGCAGGCGATGCTGCTGCTGATGTGCCTCAGGGGCAACGTCGTCCTCTACCAGGGCGAGGAGCTCGGCCTGCCGCAGGCCGACGTCCCGTTCGAGCGGCTGCGCGATCCCGAGGCGATCGCCAACTGGCCGGAGACTCAGGGACGCGACGGCGCGCGGACGCCGATGCCATGGCAGGGCGGGGCGGCCAATGCGGGTTTCTCGGAGGCCGAACCGTGGCTGCCGGTGGATCCGGCGCATGCGCCGCTGGCGGTCGACGCGCAGGAAAGCGATCCGGCCTCGACGCTCCACCTGACCCGCCGGCTGGTCGCCCTGCGCAAGGCGAAGCCCGCCCTTCGCACCGGCAAGATCCGGCGGGTGGAGGCGCCGTCGCCTCTGCTCGTCTTCGAGCGCGGCAAGGGTGAGGACGCTCTGCTCTGCGCGTTCAACCTCGGCGACCAGGCGGTGGACTGGGGGCTCCCGCCCGGCTGGCGGATCGTGGAGCAGATGGGCGAGCCGATGAAGCCGCTGTCCGGGCTCATCGCCGAGCGGATCGAGTGAGCCCCTCTCCCGCTTTATGCGGGAGAGGAGGGGCCCGCCGCGAAGCGGTGGGAGGTGAGGGTCTGTACTTCAGAGTCGGCAAGACCCTCACCTCCCAAGCCTTCGGCTTGGGCCCCTCCTCTCCCGCGAAAAGCGGGAGAGGAAATTCAGCCCCCGCAGCTTTCCCGGACGATCAAATCCGTCGGCAGGCGCTCGGACCGCATGTCGGTGGCGGTGCCGGCGTCGAGCAGCTTGGAGACCAGCAGCCGGCCGGCGCGGGACGTGTCCTGCTTGACCGTGGTCAGCGCGGGACGGCTGTAACGGGCGAAGGGGACGTCGTCATAGCCGACGACGGAGACGTCGCCCGGGACCTTGATATTGTGGTGGAGCAGCGAGCGGATCGCGCCGAGCGCGATCAGGTCGCTGGCGGCGATGATGCCGTTGAACCGCACTCCGCGCGCGAGCAGGGCATCGACCGACGCCTCGGCGGACTCGACGGTGAAATGGGCCGGCACCATAAGCTCGGGGTCCAGCGGCCGGCGCATCTGCTCGTGCGCCTCGACATAGCCGCGCACCCGCTGCGCGACCTCCGGCGCCTCGGTGTCGCCGAGGAATACCACCCGGTCGCGCCCCAGCCGCATCAGGTGGGCCGTCGCCCGGCGGCCGCCGGCGAGATTGTCGGAGCCGACCGAGCAATAGGCCTGGTCCGGGAGCTGGGCGCCCCACACCGCGAAGCGCGCCTCGCTCTGCGCCAGCCGGTTGAGGGCGGGGTGGAGCGAGCTCTGGCCGAGGAAGATGACACCGTCGGCGCGGCTGGTGGTCATGGCGGCGGCGAGATCGTCGAAGCTGGCCGGGGCGAAATGGCTGACCATGAGGTCGCAGCCGCGGGCGCGGGCGGCGTCGCTGATCCCGGCGAACAGTTCGAGCAGGAACGGATCGTCGATCTGCGCCTCGCGGCCCTGCGGCGGCGGGACGATCAGGGCGATGGTGCCGGTGGCGCCGATCGGGCCGGCGGGCATGTAGCGGCGGAACGGATAATCCTGCTCGCGCGCCAGCTTCCAGATCAATTGCTTGGTGCGGTCGTTGACCGCCGGGCTGTCGTTGAGCGCCCGCGACGCGGTCGATATGGAGACCCCCGCGAGCTTGGCGATGTCTTCGAGGCGGGTGGTGCGGCGGCTCATCCTGCAAACTTTGCTGCAAAAAATGCGAATCATGCAAGGGGCGTGCGACGATGATCCGAATCCTGCTGCTGATCCTGGCCCTATTCGCCGTTCCGGCCGCCGCCGCGCCGGTCGAGATCTCCTCGCCGGAAGGGATCCTCGCGGTCACCGTCGACGTCAACGGCGAGGGGCGGCCCGAATATAGCGTCTCGCGGCTCGGCCGTCCGGTCATCCTGCCGTCCCGCCTCGGCTTCATCCTGACCGACGCGCCCAAGCTCGAGCGCAATTTCGCGATCGCCTCGTCCGAGCGCCGAAGCGCCGACGAGACCTGGGAGCAGCCCTGGGGCGAGCGCCGCTTCGTCCGCAACCGCTACAACGAGCTCAAGGTCCGGCTGACCGAGAGGGCGCCGCCGGGGCGAAGCCTCGACCTCGTCTTCCGGGTCTATGACGACGGGA
>JAXDPG010000378.1:0-2896 GCA_034668485.1 Sphingomonadales bacterium | reverse complement strand
CGCGACGACGACATGGCGATGACCGGCAAGCGCCACGACTTCACCGCCAATTACGACGTCGGCTTCGACGGCGAGGGCCGGATCGAGGGCATAAGCCTCGAGCTCGCCTCGCGCTGCGGAGCCACGGTCGATCTCAGCCTCGCGATCAACGACCGCGCCATGTTCCACGCCGACAATTGCTATTATCTGCCCGCGGTGGAGATCGTCTCCCGCCGGCTCAAGACCCATACCGTCTCCAACACCGCCTTCCGCGGCTTCGGGGGCCCGCAGGGGATGATGGCAATCGAGCGGGTGATGGACGCGATTGCGGACAACCTGGGGCTCGATCCGCTCGCCGTGCGCCAAGCCAATCTCTACGGCCCCGGCCGCGACGTGACGCCCTATCACATGACGGTCGAGGACAATGTCGCGCCTGAGATTATCTCGGAGCTGGCCGAACGGGCCGGATATGCTGCGCGCCGCACGGCGGTCGAGGAATTCAACGCCGGCCACAACGTTCTCAAGAGAGGCCTCGCGCTGACTCCGGTGAAGTTCGGGATCAGCTTCACCACCACCCATCTCAACCAGGCCGGCGCCTTGGTGCTCGTCTATGCCGACGGCTCGATCCACCTCAATCATGGCGGCACCGAGATGGGCCAGGGGCTGATGATCAAGGTGGCCCAGGTCGTGGCGGACGTCTTCGGCGTGCCGATCGAGAGCGTGAAGGTCAGCGCGACCCGCACCGACAAGGTGCCCAACACTTCGGCGACGGCCGCCTCGTCGGGCTCCGACCTCAACGGCATGGCCGCGAAGAATGCCGCCGAGACGATCCGCGAGCGGCTCGACACCTTCGCCGCGGGCCAGGCGGGATCGGAAGAGTGGAGCTTCGCCGAGCTCTGCCGCCGGGCGCATCTCGCGCGAATCCCGCTCTCGGCGACCGGCTTCTACGCGACTCCGGACATCCATTACGACCGCGCCACCCACAGCGGCCGGCCCTTCCTCTATTTCGCCTACGGCGCGGCGCTCAGCGAAGTCGTGATCGACACGCTCACCGGCGAGCACAAGGTCGTCGCGGTCGACATCCTCCACGACGTCGGCCGATCGCTCAACCCGGCGATCGACCTCGGGCAGATCGAGGGCGGCTTCATCCAGGGCATGGGCTGGCTGACCACGGAGGAGCTGGTCTACGACGGACGCGGCCGACTGCTTACCCACGCGCCCTCCACCTACAAGATCCCGACCGCCAACGACCGCCCGCCGCATATGGAGATCGCGATCTGGGAGCGGGGCCGCAACGCGGAGCCCACCATCCACCGCTCCAAGGCAGTCGGCGAGCCGCCCTTGATGCTCGCCATCTCGGTCTTCTCGGCGCTGACCCAGGCGGTCGCCGCCGCCGCGCCCGGCAAGGGGCTGCCCAGGCTCGACGCTCCCGCCACGCCCGAGCGCCTCCTGGCCGCGATCGACGAGCTCAGGGCCCGCAATGGCTGACTGGACCAGCCACGCCCGCGAGGCGCTGAGCCGGGGCCCCGCGGCGCTCGTCACCATCCTCGCCACCGAGGGCTCCGCCCCGCGCGGGCCGGGCGCGCGCATGGTGGTAACCCAGACCGGGCTCGCCGGCTCGATTGGCGGCGGCAAGCTTGAGCATCAGGCGATGGCGCAGGCGCGGGCGATCCTCGCGCTGGAGCCGGGAAGCTGGCGGATCCAGGATTATCCTCTGGGGCCCCTGTTGGGCCAATGCTGCGGCGGGCGGGTCCGGCTCCTGCTCGAGCATCTGGAGAGCGTTCCCGATCGCGAAGGGCCGTTCGAAGTCACCCTGACCGATCGCGTCGAGCGGAGACCGCTCGATGGCGAGGCTCGGGAGGCGATCGGCGCGAGAGGGCCGCTCCCAACGGCCGGAGCGCGTTTCCTGGAGCCGGTCGAAAGCGATTTGCTCCCTGTCTATTTGTTCGGGGCGGGCCATGTTGGCCGCGCCATCGCCGCCCGCGCGGCGGGCCTTCCGCTCCATATCGCCTGGTATGACAGCCGCGCCGAAATGGCCGCCACCCTTGGCGTCGTCCTCGCCGACGAAGCCGAAATGGTCGCCCAGGCAGCCGCGGCGCCCGATGGTGCGGCGGTCGTCATCATGAGCCACGATCACGGACTCGATTATCGCCTCACTGCGGCCGCACTGGGCAGCCGGGCGCGCTTCATCGGGCTGATCGGCTCGCAAACCAAGCGCGCCCGCTTCCTCTCGCGCCTCGCGGCCGACAATGTGGACGCCGCGCGCCTGACCTGCCCGATCGGCCTGCCCGGCATAAGCGGCCGGGAGCCCGAAGTGATCGCGATCGCCTCGCTCGCGCAATTGCTCACTCTGAGGGACCCCGCATGAAAGCCTATCGCGGCGAGATATTGAGCGTTCCCGACGATCCGGCCGTCGCGGGCCCCGGCGCGATCCGCTATTCCGAGGACGGCCTGCTGGTGGTGGAGGACGGCCTCGTCCTCGCCTGCGGCCCTCATGTCGACCTCGCCGGCACTTTCGCCGAGGCGGAAATCGAAACTCTCGACGGCCTGATCGTCCCCGGCTTCGTCGATGCCCATGTCCATTACCCGCAGATCGAGTGCATCGCCTCGCACGGCGAGCAGCTCATGCAATGGCTCGAACGCCATATCTTCCCGGCCGAAAAGGCCTTCGCCGACCGGGGCCACGCCGATTCGGTGGCCGCCTTCTTCCTCGACGAGCTGCTCCGGCACGGCACCACCAGCGCGCTGGTCTTCGCCACAGTCCACGCCGGGTCGGTCGACGCTCTGTTCGAGGCCGCGCTCGAGCGCGACATGCGGATCGTTTCCGGCAAGGTGCTGATGGACCTGGGGCCGGAGGGCCTGCGCGACACCGTGGGGGAGGGCCGCGCCGAGACCGAGCGACTGATCGCCCGGTGGC
>JAXDPG010000377.1:0-5116 GCA_034668485.1 Sphingomonadales bacterium | reverse complement strand
CTCATAGACATTGCCGCCCTGCGACCGCTCCGGCGCGAAATCGCGCGAGGCGTCGACCTCGAAGTCGAGCACTGTCTTGCTTTCCGGTTCGTGGAACGGAGTCGCGAGGTGGAGCGGCCGCTCGGCGATGAGCTTTTCCCATTCATCGCGTGACAGATAGAGCGTCCCCGGTTCGAGCGGCCGGTAGCTGCCCGGGTCGGACGATTGGGCACGCTTCCGGTTCTCGTAATAATCCGCGATCGCTTCGAACCGGGCGTCGGCGGCACCGGCATCGTGGGCGTCGCGGACGACGAGGTCGTCGTCCTCCAAATGCTCGAACAAGGTGTCGAGCCGCTCCTCGAACAATGGAAGCCAATGGTCGAGGCCCGCCAGCCGACGGCCTTCCGAGACGGCCTGATAGAGGGGATCGCCGGTGGCGGTGGCGCCGAAGCGTTCGCGGTAGCGCGAGCGGAAGCGCTTGACGCTGTCCTCGTCGAGCAGAGTCTCGGAAGCCGGGAGAAGGGTGAAGCCGCCTTTCTCGTTGCCGGTGGTGCGCTGGGTCGCCGGGTCGAAGCGGCGGACGCTCTCGATCTCGTCGCCGAAGAAATCGAGCCTGAGCCCCTCGCTCTCTCCGGCCGGGAACAGGTCGACGATGCCGCCGCGCACCGCATATTCGCCGGCGTCCTGGACGGTGTCGGTGCGGTGATAGCCGTTGGCGCTGAGCAAGGCCGAGAGCTTGGCCATGTCGATCCGCTCGCCCGGCGCGAGCCGCGCCACCAGCTGGCGGACCCGGAACGGCGTCAGCGTCCGCTGGGTCGCCGCGTTGACCGTGGTGACGAGCAGCTGCGGCTTGTCGGCCTTGCGTTGCAGGGCGTGCAGGGTCGCGAGGCGCTCGGACGATGCGCGCAGCGAAGGGGAGGCGCGGTCGTAGGGCAGGCAGTCCCAGGCCGGGAAGGCGAGCACTTCCAGCTCCGGCGCGAAATAGCCTGCCGCGTCCTGCAAATGCCGCATCGCCGCTTCGTCCGGCGCGACGAAGACGGCGCGGCCCTTGGCCGCTCGGGCAAGGTCCGCGGCGAGCCAGGGCAGGAAGCCGGCCGGCGCGCCGGCCAGCGTCATGGGCCGTGTCGCGGCGAGGATCTTTTGGATGTCAGTCACTTATCGGTGGTGCTTGATATAGTTGAGGTGCTGGAGCCGCCCCATCTGGCCGCCCTCGAAGCGCTCCGGCGGCGGCGCGGTTCCGATCGCCCAGGCCATGATGTCGACGTCCTGCTCCTCGAGCAAAGCCTCGAACCACGCCATCTCGTCTTCGTCCCAGCTCTCGCCATGGGCATCGAAGAAGCCGCCGATCAGGAAATCGGCCTCGCGCGTCCCGCGGTGCCAGGCGCGGAAGCGGAGACGTTTCAGACGATCCTCGCGGTCCATGCGGCTCCATGCGGAAAAGGCCGCCGGGAATTGAACAGGTGCGAACCGCCCCCGGCGGTCCGCAGCCATGCCGGGGGCATGGCGGCCTGTTCAATCCAGGCGGCTTGGGTGAGGCGGCGATGTAGTGACCTTTTCGCCGTCATGCCAGCGGAGGGTGGCATCCCGGCGGGTGTGAACGACACCGGCAATCTTCACCCGCTGGTACCCCAGCCTCCACCGCGGCACGTTCGCGCCGGCCAGCCGGCGCGGCGGGAAGCCGGACGCGGCGACGTCCGTTTCCCAGCATCATCCTCCTACAGCTTGTCCGCGGCCGCGCTCGCCGCCGGCGCATGCCGAGCGGCCCACCGGTCTCCGGGTGTTCGGGCGTAATAGGCAAAGACATATCGCCAGGGGACGACGATCAGGTCCAGCCCCACCCCAATCGCCATGGCGCGGGTGAAGCGTGCCGTCTCGTCGTCGAACGGCGCGCCGGCACGCCAGAGAGGGAGGGCCACCGCCAACAGCCAAAGCGCTTTATAGACCAGTTGGACGACCAGCAATGGCACCATCCGCAAGGGGTAGCGAAGGCCGACGCCCGCGAGCAGGGCGAGCGCGCCCCAGAAGCTGAAGGCGACGCCTTCCAGCGGCCGCAGCGGGACGTCGGCCGCGATCAGCGAAGGCAGCGCCATCGATCCGACCCCGAGCAGGATCAGCAGGTAAAAGGCCCTCATCACGTACAATCGGAGCAGCGACACCTCGGCCATTGAATCCTCCCGCTTTGTGATGGAAGGCTAGGCGCAGTTCGCGAAATGGACATGATCGGACGCATCAAAGGCATGACCGCAGCCGACACGCCGCGCCGGCGCCCGCGCACCGCGGAGCCGACCATCGCCGCCTCTTTCGCCAGCGCGCTGCTGGCGCTCGCGGTGGCGAAGGGGGCCGGCCAGCGCGAACTGCTCGAGCGTTCCGGGATCAAGGCCGAGGCCCTCCAGGATCGCGAAGCAAGGATTCCGTTCGCCCGTTGGTTGGCGCTGATGCGCGAAGGCCGGGAGGCGGCGGGCGATCCGGCGCTGGCGCTGCATTTCGGCGAAGCCTTCGACATGGCGGATCTCTCCGTCCTGGGCCTAATGGGCCGTGCCGCCGAGACCTCGGCCGAAGGGTACGAGATGCTCAACCGGTTCTGGCGGCTGGTCGCTGATGTCGAGATCGAGGGCGAGGAGCGGTTCCAGCTGGTACCCGGGAAGGCTGGGACGTGGCTGGTCGACACCCGTCTCAATCCGAACGAGTCCCCGGAGGTCAGCGAAGCGGGCTTCGCGCAAATGGCGGCGATGGGCCGGCGCATGCAGCCTGATGTCCAGCACTTCCGCGCCGTTCATTTCACGCACTCCGCCCCCGCTTATCGTTCGGAATATGACCGTGTTTTCCAGGTGCCGGTCGTGTTCAACAGCGACCGCAACGCTTTCCTTATGCCCGAAGGATGGGAGGCGCGTCGCGTCGCGCTCCAGCCGCACTACGCGATGGAGATCCTCGGGGCCCATGCGGAGGGGCTGCTCGAGCGGCTCGACAGCGTCGCGTCGATGGCGGGGCGGGTCGAGGCGTTGCTCGCGCCGATGCTGCCCCGCGGAGACGCGTGTGCGGCGGCCGTCGCAAGCGGGCTGGGGATGAGCCAGCAGACCCTCTATCGCAGTCTCAAGGCGGAGGGCATCACCTTCGCCGCGGTGCTGCAGGCGCTCCGGCGCAAGCTCGCGATCCGCTATTTGCGCGAGAAGAAGCTGTCGGCGAAAGAGACCGGGTATCGGCTCGGCTTCTCCGACCCCGCCGCCTTCTCGCGCGCCTTCAAACGCTGGACCGGGTCGAGCCCCGCCGCCTTCGGCCGGGGGCCGGGTGGCGACTGATGCGTCCCGAAATCCTCAATCCTTTGTTCGCCGAAGTGGAGGTGCTGAAGGGGATCGGCCCGGCGCTCGCCAGGCCGCTCAAGCGGCTCGGGCTCGACCGGGTGGTCGACATCCTCTTCCACCTGCCGGTGAGCTGGATCGAGCGCAAACGGGTCGAAATGCTCGACATGGCGGATGCCGGCGGCGTCGTCACCGTGGTCGTCACCCCCGTCGACTATCGCCAAAGCGGGCCGCGCAGCCCGTTCCGGGTCTACGCCACCGACCGCGAGGGCAATTATCTCAGCCTCACCTACTTCCACAATCCGGGCTGGGCGAAGAAGCAGTTCCCGCTCGGAATCCCCAAGGTCGTCTCCGGACGGATGGAGATGTACGGCCAGGAGCTTCAGATGGTCCATCCCGACTATGTGCTGGAGCCGAACGAGGCGCTCGACCTGCCCGAGCGCGAGCCGGTCTACCCCTTGTCCGAAGGGCTCACCAACCGTCGTCTCGCCGATCTTGTCGGCCAGTCCCTGGCGCGGGCCCCGGCGCTCGGCGAATGGATCGAGCCGAGCCTGCTCGCCGCCCGCAAATGGCCGCAATGGCGGGAGGCGCTCGCCGGCGTCCATCACAGCCGCTACGCCGCGCCGGCGCGCGAGCGGCTCGCTTATGACGAGGTGTTCGCCAACCAGCTCGCCTTGATGCTGGTCCGCGCGTCCTCGAAGCGCCGCCGCGGCGTGCCGCTGAAGGGCGACGGCCGCCTGCGCGATGCGCTCAACCTGCCCTACGCCGCCACCGGCGCCCAGCGCCGCGCCGTCGCCGAGATCGAAGGCGACCTCCAGCAGGAGACGCCGATGCTTCGCCTGCTCCAGGGCGACGTCGGCTCGGGCAAGACCCTGGTCGCCCTGATGGCGATGCTGACCGCCGTCGAGGCCGGAGCGCAGGCGGCCTTGCTGGCGCCGACCGAGATTTTGGCGAGGCAGCATTTCGAAACGCTGTCGCGGCAGCTGGCGGGGCTTCCGGTGAACGTCGCCATCCTCACCGGCCGCGAGAAGGGCAAGGCGCGGGAATCGACGCTGATGGGGCTCGCCGACGGCTCGATCGACCTGTTGGTCGGGACCCACGCCATCTTCCAGCAGGCGGTGGCGTACCGCCGGCTCGGCCTCGCCGTCGTCGACGAGCAGCATCGCTTCGGAGTCGCGCAAAGGATGATGCTGGCGTCCAAGGCCGAGCGGCCGCCGCATCTGCTGGTGATGACCGCAACCCCGATCCCGCGCACTTTGACGCTCACCCAATATGGCGAGATGGACGTCAGCCGGCTGGACGAGATGCCGCCGGGCCGCCAGCCGGTCGAGACCCGCGTCCTCAGCCTCGAGAAGCTCCCCGACGTCACCGACGCGCTCGCCCGCCACATCGCCCGGGGCGGCCAAGCCTATTGGGTCTGCCCCCTGGTCGAGGAGAGCGAGGCCTCGGACCAGGCCGCGGCCGAAGAGCGCGCGCGGCTGCTCAGGCTGCGCTTCGGCGACAAGGTGGGCCTGGTGCACGGTCGAATGAAGGGGCTCGAGAAGGACGAGGTGATGGCCGCCTTCCAGCAGGGCGCGATCTCCGTCCTCGTCGCCACCACCGTCATCGAGGTCGGGGTCGACGTTCCCAACGCGACCTTGATGATCGTCGAGGGCGCCGACCGCTTCGGCCTCGCCCAGCTCCACCAGCTGCGGGGCAGGGTGGGGCGAGGCGAGGCGCGTTCCGTCTGCCTCCTGCTGCGCGGCAACGCGCTCAGCGAGACCGGCCGCGCCCGCCTCGCTTTGATGCGCGAGACCAATGACGGCTTCCGGATCGCCGAGGAGGATCTGAGGCTGAGGGGG
>JAXDPG010000376.1:0-7995 GCA_034668485.1 Sphingomonadales bacterium | reverse complement strand
TAGAACTCGCCGCGCGAATTGTCGCCGCGCAGGATGCAGCTCGGATATTTCCAGGTGATGGCCGAGCCGGTCTCGAGCTGGGTCCAGGAAATCTTCGAGTTCTCACCGCGGCAGTCGCCGCGCTTGGTAACGAAATTGTAGATGCCGCCCTTGCCCTCGGCATCGCCGGGATACCAGTTCTGGACGGTCGAATATTTGATCTCGGCGTCGTCCAGCGCGACCAGCTCGACGACGGCGGCGTGGAGCTGGTTCTCGTCGCGCATCGGCGCGGTGCAGCCTTCGAGGTAGGAGACGTAGGACCCCTTGTCGGCGACGATCAAAGTGCGTTCGAACTGACCAGTATTCGCCGCATTGATGCGGAAATAGGTCGAAAGCTCCATCGGGCAGCGCACCCCTTCCGGGATGTAGACGAACGTACCGTCTGAAAAGACAGCGGAATTCAGGCAGGCGAAATAATTGTCGCGTTGCGGAACGACCGATCCGAGATAGGCACGAATGAGGTCGGGACGCTCACGAATCGCTTCGGATATGGAAAGAAAGACGACTCCCGCCCGCTTCAGCTCCTCGCGGAAGGTGGTGGCGACCGAGACCGAATCGAACACCGCATCGACGGCGACCTTGCGCGCGCCCTCGACTCCGGCGAGCACCTTCTGCTCCTCGATCGGGATCCCCAGCTTCTCGTAGGTTCGGCGGATCTCGGGGTCGAGCTCGTCCAGGGAGGCGATGGTCGGCTTCGCCCTCGGCTCGGCATAATAATAAGCGTCCTGGAAATCGATCGGCGGGATGTCGAGCTTGGCCCAGGTCACCTCCGCCATGGTCAGCCAGGCCCGGTACGCCTTGAGCCGCCATTCGAGCATCCATTCGGGCTCGTTCTTCTTGGCCGAGATGAAGCGGACCGTGTCCTCGTTGAGGCCCTTGGGCGCGAAATCCTGCTCGATGTCGGAGGTGAAGCCCCATTCGTAGGTCGAGGCGCGGTCGACCGCTTCCCGGGCTTCGCGGTTGCGCGCGTCCATCATTTCGCTCCCGCGAGCGTGGCGAGGCTGACGCCCTGGAGCGCGCCCCGGACGGCGAAGTTGACCGCGTTGAGGTGCGGCTTGACCCGGCAGCCCCCTTCGAGCGCGCAATCGTGGACCGAGCCGGCGATGCAATTGGTCATCGCGATCGGCCCTTCGACCGCCTCGATGATGTCGGCGAGGCTGATCTCGGGAGCGGCCCGGGCGAGCCGGAAGCCGCCGCCGGTGCCCCGCGCCGACTCGAGCAAACCGGCCACGGCGAGCCGCCCCATCAGCTTTTGCGCGGTCGGCACCGGAACCCCCGTCTCCCCGGCGAGCAGGCCCGCCGACAGGCGCGCGCCCGCCGGGCGCCGGGCGGCGGCGGCCATCACCACGACGGCATAATCGGCAAGAGAGGTGAGGCGCATTACAATCGGACCAAATCGTTCCGATTGGCATGTGGCGCAACGGCGTCCCGGAATCAAGCCCGCCGAGAAAGGTCCACTATGGACACTTGCCGCGCGGCGGGTCACTCTGGTCGTCCAAGCAGCGCCGGGGGGAACGAGTCGCTTTGCCAAGAAATTTGGGCCGGGCGTGCGTTGTTCCGCTTTCGAGTTCAATCGGTTCTGCAGAATAGAATTAGATCGGGAGCGGCCGCGCCAGCATCATTCCAGGTTTGTTCAGCTCTGTTTTCACCGGAAATGCGGGCGCGTGCTGTCCTTGATCGTCGAAGAGCGGGGAGGAATTCGACGTGACGACATATAATGGCGGCAACGGCAAAGACACGATCACCGGCGGCGCCGGCGACGACGTCATCTACGGCGGCAACGGCACCGATACCCTGAACGGCGGCGCCGGCAACGACCAGATCTACGGCCAGAATGGCGACGACTCCATCGTCGGCGGCGCCGGCGACGATCTGATCGACGGCAATAACGGCTTCGACATCGCTTATTATTCCGGGCCGATCGGGGAATACAGCTTCTTCAACAGCGCCGGCTACCTGCACATCCTTCATCAGGGCGGCGCCGGGCCGGACGGTCACGACCGGGTGACCGAGGTCGAACGGCTGGTCTTCGCCGACCGGGTCATCAACATCGGCAGCGGCAAGAATGTCCCGGTCGCGGGCGACGACCATGTCTTCACCAACGAGGACGCGGGCACGTACAGCAGCGGCGCGGCGAGCGTGAAGGACAACGACTTCGATTTCGACGGCGACCCGCTGACCGTGACCGGGGGCACCTTCACCGGCACTTACGGCACCCTGACGCTCAACTCGAGCGGCACCTACAGCTACGCGCTCTCCGCCTCCCTGCAGGCGCTCGCCCTGGGCGAGAGCGTCCTCGACAGCTTCAACTATACCGTCTCCGACAATGACGGCAGCGACACCGGCCAGCTCGTCTTCCACATCGCCGGAGTCAACGACGCCCCGACCGCGAATCCGGACTCGGCCACGACCGGCGAGAACGACATCGTCCTGGTCGACGTGCGCGCCAACGACAGCGACGTCGACCACGGCGCGGTCCTCAGCGTGACCGCCGCCTCGGCCCCGGCCGGCCAGGGCACCGCCTCGGTCGTCGGCAACCAGGTCCGGTTCGATCCCGGCACCGATTTCGACTATCTCGCCGAGGGCGAGACCGCCCAGGTCATCGTCGACTACACGATCGCGGACGAGCACGGCGCCCCGTCCTCCTCCACCGTCACGATCACGGTCGAGGGCCACGACGATCCGGGCCTCGTGATCGTCGGCACCCCCGGCGACGACGATCTGACCGGCACGTCCGGCAACGACACGATCACCGCGCTCGGCGGCGACGACACCGTCTATGGTCTGGGCGGCGCCGATCTCATCGACGGCGGCGACGGCGCCGACAATCTGAACGGAGACGCCGGCAACGACGTCATTACGGGCGGCAACGATTCCGACACCATCCTCGGCGGCGACGGCAACGACCAGCTGTCGGGTCAGGCCGGCAACGACGGCATCCTTGGCGAGAACGGCAACGATCAGCTGTCGGGCGGCGACGGCTTCGACTTCCTGAGCGGCGACGCCGGCGACGACGTTCTCGACGGCGGCAATGACGGCGATGTCCTGTCGGGCGGCGACGGCAACGACCAGCTGACCGGCGGGGGCGGCAACGACGTCGCCTTCGGCGACAGCGGCAACGACCAGATATCGGGCGGCAGCGGCGACGACTCGCTCGACGGCGGCGACGGCGACGACAGCCTCTCCGGCGGCGACGGCAACGACAGCCTCTCCGGCGGCCTCGGCTCCAACGTTCTGAACGGAGGCCTCGGCGACGACCAGATCCTCGCCGATTCGTCCGAGGGCCCGCAGACGATCGACGGCGGCGACGGCAACGACAATATCCGCCTCTATTACCGGTCCTCGGCGAGCACGATCGCCACCGGCGCCGGCAGCGACACGATCGAGCTCGCCCATGCCGACGTCGGCGCGGCCGTGGTCACCGTCACCGACTTCACGACCGGCGCCGGCGGCGACATGTTCCGGCTCGACGGCGACGACGGATCGCTGCTGAGCCTGCTCGCGGGCTGGGACGGAAGCTCCAACCCGTTCGGCGCGGGCTTCCTCCGGCTTCAGCAGAGCGGCTCCGCCACCTTGCTGCAATGGGACCAGGACGGCACCGCGGGCGGCGCCAACTGGGCGACGCTGGTCGTCTTCCAGAACACGAATGCCGCCAATTTCACCGCCGCCAATTTCCCGCCCGGCTATCCGCCCGACGGATCGGCACCGGCCGGCCAGACGATCACCGGCACCGATGCGGGCCAGACGCTGATCGGCACGATCGGCGACGACACGATCAACGCGCTCGGCGGCGCCGACGTCGTCTTCGGCCGGGCCGGCGCCGACGCCATATTCGGCGGCGACGGCGCCGACACCCTGAACGGCGAGGGCGGCAACGACGTCATCGAGGGCGGCAATGACGGCGACACCCTGTCGGGCGGCGACGGCAACGACCAGCTCTTGGGCCAGGCCGGCAACGACAACGTCTTCGGCGAGAACGGCAACGACCAATTGTCGGGCGGCGACGGCGAGGACATATTGAGCGGCGAGGCCGGCAACGACGTCATCCTGGGCGGCAACGGCAACGACCAGATTTCGGGCGGCGACGGCGACGACAGCCTCGACGGCGGCGACGGCGACGATTTCCTGGCCGATTCCGGCGGGAGCAACAGCTTTGCCGGCGGTATCGGCAGCGACCTGATCGTCGCCGATTCCTCGGGCGGGGCGCAGACGATCGACGGCGGCGACGGCAATGACGATCTTCGCCTCTATTACCGGACCACCGCGAGCACGATCGCCACCGGCCTCGGCAGCGACACGATCGACCTTCGCCATGCCGACGTCGGCGCGGCGGCGGTCACCGTCACCGACTTCACGACCGGCGGCGGCGGCGACATGGTCCGGCTCGACGGCGACGACGGGTCGCTGCTGAGCCTGCTCTCGGGCTGGGACGGAAGCTCCAACCCGTTCGGCGCGGGCTTCCTCCGGCTTGAGCAGAGCGGCTCCGACACCCTGCTGCAATGGGACCAGGACGGGGAGACCGGCGGCTCGAACTGGGAGACGCTGATGGTCTTCCAGAACACCACGGCCGGCGACTTCACCGACGCCAATTTCGCGCCCGGCTACGATCCCGGCGGCGACGTGCCGCCCGGCGAGACGATCAATGGAACGGCGGGCGACGATGTCCTGGTCGGAACCATCGGCGCCGACACGATCAACGCGCTGGGCGGCGAGGATAGCGTCTTCGGCCAGGCCGGCGACGATATCATTTATGGCGGCGACGGCTTCGACAATCTGAACGGCGGCGACAATGACGACTTCATCGACGGCGGCAACGGCAGCGACTCCCTGTCCGGCGGCGACGGCAACGACCAGCTGCTCGGCCAGGCCGGCGACGACAACGTCTTCGGCGAGGCCGGCAACGACCAGATATCGGGCGGCGACGGCTTCGACTCTCTGGACGGCGACATCGGCGACGACGTCATCTCCGGCGGCAACGACGACGACTTCCTCTCGGCCGGCGACGGCGACGACAGCCTCGACGGCGGTGACGGCAATGACTTCCTGACCGGCGCCGCCGGCTCGGACACCCTGACCGGCGGCGCCGGCGTCGACGTCTTCAACTTCCAGTCCGGCTCGGATGGACCGGACGACGTGACCGACTTCGTCAGCGGAACGGACCTGCTCCAAATCTCGGCGAGCGGCTTCGGCGGCGGGCTGAGCGAGGGCGGCTCGGTTTCGCTCGTTTCAGGGTCGGACCCGATGGCAAATGCGGCCACGGGCCAGTTCCTCTACGACACCGATGACGGATCTTTGTTCTGGGACGCCGACGGGACTGGAGGCGGCGCTGCTTTGCTCGTCGCGACGTTCACCAGCCTTCCGTCGCTCACGACCTCGGACTTCATCGTCGGAGGCTAGTGACAGTCACTCGCGCTTGGTGACTGTCACTCAGAGATGCGCCTTGGCGCTGAGTGACTGTCACTCGCGATGGGCCCAGTGACTGTCACTCGCGCTTGGTGACTGTCACTCATTGGCCGAGCGACGAGGTTGGCCCCGGTGGGAGTGACTGTCACTAAGTGGGGTCGAGCAGCTGTCACTCGGGGTGGAGTGACTGTCACTCATGGGGGCCCAGTGACTGTCACGCGCGCCGAGTGACTGTCACTCATGCGCGGGGTGGGCCCGGCGACCGTCGCTCAGCGGCGGGGCTTGGCCTTGAGGCGCAGGCGGCCGGTGCGTTCGGCGGCGCGGATCGAGTCGAGCTCCTCGTCTTCGAGGCCGGCGTCGAGGAAGGCGCGCCAATCGTCGATCCTCCCGCGCATCGCCGCCATGTCGGTGAGGCCGTCGGGGGCGAGGCCGAGATGGGCGCGGGCGCTCGACCAGGGCCAGGCTTCCGGCCGGGCGGCGAGGCCGGCCCGAACCGGGTTGAGCTCGACGTAGCGAAGGCAGACGTGGAGATGCGCCTCGTCCATCGGGAAGGAGCCGAAGCGGCCCTGCCAGAGGTGGCCGCACCAGCCGTGGCGGCGGTTGATCTCGATCGCGTAGCGGGTGTGCGCCGGTGCCAGCGCCGCCCGCAATCCGTCCTCGTGCGCGGGCACCAGGATGAGGTGGACGTGGTTGGGCATGAGGCACCAGGCCCAGACCGAGGTGCCGCTCTTCCGGCAGAAGTGGCGGAGCCAGGAGAGGTAGGCGGCGTGGTCGCCGTCGCGGAAGAAGACGCGCCGGCGGCAATTGCCGCGCTGGGTGACATGGTGGGGCAGTCCCGGCAGGACCTGGCGGGCGGGTCGCGGCATGCGCCGAGACTAGCCGGAAACCGCAACTTTTGCCAAGGACTTTATCGCAAAGGCCTGAGTGACAGTCACTCCACCCCAAATGTGCCGAAATGCGTGGGGTGACTGTCGCTCGCTGCGGCCGCCGTCGTTTCGAGTGACAGTCACTCATGGCAGTGTCGGCGCGCCCGGGCGGGAAGGGCTCCAGAATCGTCCGCAAGACTTCCGGCGGAGCGATCGGGGAAGTGACTGTCACCAGCGACCGCGAAAACCGGGAAAAGTGACTGTCACTCGGTCTGGCAACGGGAAAAGTGACTGTCACTATGGGGGAAAAGTGACTGTCACTAAGGGGGGAAAAGGTGGCTGTCACTAATGTCCGGCAAAGGTGACTGTCACCCAAGTCCGGCGGGGAGAGGGTGGGGCGAGGGGGCGGCGCCGAAGGTCGATACGCCTGGCTGGGCGGCTCCCCGTCCGGCGTCCTTCCGGCGGGCGGGCCGGCTGGGGCGGGCTTCGCTCGCGGGGCGGACGGGGCTGTGCCATAGGCCGTCCATGGCCCTCTATCCCCTGGTCCGACCTTTCGTCTTCGCGCTCGATGCGGAGCGGGCGCACCGGCTGACGATCCGGGCGCTGAAGGCGCTGCCGGCCGGGCTGCCGCCGCAAGCGGACCCGGTGCTCGCCATTCGAGTCGCCGGGCTCGACTTTCCCAACCCGGTCGGCCTCGCCGCCGGCTTCGACAAGGACGCGGAGGTGCATCGGCAGATGCTCGGCTTCGGCTTCGGCTTCGTCGAGGTCGGCACGCTGACGCCGCTCGCCCAGCCCGGCAACCCGAAGCCGCGCCTGTTCCGCCTCGCCGAGGACGGCGCCGTGATCAACCGGATGGGCTTCAACAATGGCGGCTTCGCGGCGGCCAGGCCGCGCCTCGCCGGGCGGCGGCGCGGGATCGTGGGCATCAATGTCGGCGCCAACAAGGAGAGCCCGGACCGGATCGCCGATTATGTCGCCGGGGTGCGGGAGATGGCGGCGCTCGCCGACTATCTGACCGTCAACGTCTCGTCCCCCAACACGCCCGGGCTGCGGGACCTGCAGGCGGCGGCGGCGATCGGCGAGCTGCTCGCCGCGGTGATGGCGGCTCGGCCGGAGGGCAGACCGGTCTTCCTCAAGGTCGCGCCGGATCTCGAGCCCGCCGGCATCGACGCCGTCGCCCGGGCGGCGATCGATCATGGCGTCGACGCGCTCATCGTCGGCAACACGACCGTCTCGCGGCCGCCGCTGAGGTCGAGGCATGGCGGCGAAGCGGGCGGCCTGTCCGGCGCGCCGCTCAAGGACCTCGCTTTGCAGCGGCTGAACGACTTCCGCTCGGCCACCGGCGGGGCGCTTGCGCTGGTCGCCGCCGGCGGGATCGAGAACGGAGTCGACGCCTATGCGCGGATCCGCGCCGGAGCGAGCCTGATCCAGCTCTACACGGCGCTCGTCTATCGGGGCCCCGGAGTCGCCGCCGCCATCGGCGGCGAGCTCAGGACCCTGCTGAGCCGCGACGGCTTCGCGACCCTGACCGACGCGGTCGGCGCGGACTCGCCTTAGCCCTTGCGGCGCGGGAGCATCCGGCTAGTGTCGCCGCCCATGCTGAACCGGCTCTCCCGCCTCGCGTCCCTCGCCATCCTCCTCTCTCTCGCCGCCGGCCCTGCCCAGGCGCGCAAGCCTGAGCGCGCCC
>JAXDPG010000375.1:0-8995 GCA_034668485.1 Sphingomonadales bacterium | reverse complement strand
CGAGGACGACCAGCCGGCCGCCCTCGGCCGGCAGGCGGCCGAGCCTCTTGTCGAGATCCTCGACATTGTTATGGCGGAAGCGGACGATATTGGCGTTGCCGAGCGCGCAGCCGTCATAGATCGAGGCATGGCTGTCGGCGTCGAGGATGATGTAATCCTCCTTGCCGGCGATCGTCGACATCAGCCCGAGATTGGCCTGGTAGCCGGTCGAGAACACCATCGCATGCGCGGTGCCGTAGAAATCCTTCAGCGCCTCCTCGCATTCCTTATGGCCCTGATAGGTGCCGTTGAGGACCCGGCTGCCGGTGGTGCCCGAGCCGAATTCGTCGAGGGCGCGCTTGCCGGCCTCGATGACGTCGGGGTCGAAGGTCATGCCCATGTAATTGTAGGTGCCGAGGAGAATCGTCTCCTTGCCCTTGACGATGGCTTGGGTCGGGGAAAGCACATTCTCCATGACGAGGCCGAACGGGTCGCTCACGCCCGTGTCGAGCAGCGCCTGGCGCTCCGCGATCAGGGCGTCGAACTTGGAGAAGAGGTCGCGGCCCTGGGTGCGGCCGGGAGGGGCGTCGGCGGGGTCGTTGGAGGTGGTGTCGGCTTCGGTCATCCGTCGTTCCGGAGCTCCTCGACCGCGTCGACGAGCTGGCCGACCGTCTCGATCTCCGCCTGCATGTTCATGGTGATGAGGATGTCGAACTCGTCCTCGACCGAGGCGACGAAATCCAGGACGATCAGGCTGTCCCACTCGAGGTCGCCGGCGAAGGTGGTCGCGTCGGTGAGCGACACGTCCTTCTTGTTGAACGGCTCGATCAGCTTCGCGACCTTGCCGAACGTCTCTTCTCTGTCGGTCATGCCCCGCCCTTATGTCCGGTGTGCCGCTCTGCCAAGCGAATAGGGCCGAATTGGGACCCCGCCGCTAGAGGGCGGCGAGCAGGTCCCGGGCGAACTGGCTGAGGCTGTCGTCGCGCGCGCCCATGACGAGGATGCGGTCGCCGGGGCGGGCGAGGGCGACGAGGCGGCGGCCGATATCCGGGCGGGCGGCGACGTGCTCGGCGGTGCGGCCCGCGGCGACGACGTCGGCGACGAGATCGGCGCTGGTCACGGTCCGCTCGACGGTGCCGCCATAATAGATCGGGTCGGAAAGGAGGAGGATGTCCTCCTCGGCCATGTGGCCGGCGAAGGCGGCCGCCAGCTCGGCGCGCATCGTCCTCAGCGGGCCGTAGCCGTGCGGCTGGAAGAAGAGCAGCAGGCGGCCGGGCGAGGCGCGGCAGGCGGTGATCGTGGCAGCGATCTTGTCGGGGTTGTGGCCGAAATCGTCGATCACAGTGACTCCGTGCCGGGTGCCGACGAGGTCGAAGCGGCGGCGCAGGCCTTCGAAGCCGGCGAGCGCCTCCACGGCGGCGGCGAGCGGCACGCCGGCGGCCCCGGCGGCGGCGAGCGCCGCAAGGGCGTTGACGACATTGTGGCGGCCGGGGACCTGCAGGCGCACCCGTGCGCCGCCGCCGCCCCGCAAGGTCACGTTGAAGGAGACCGCAAGGGCTTCCTCGGCGATATCGGACGCGGCATAGTCGGCGGCACGATCGGCGAGGCCGAAGGTAATTGCGCCGTCCGGCGCCAGCGCCCGCGTTTCCGAGTCGTCGAGATTGACGATGGCGGTCCCGGCGCGCTCGAGAAAGCCGCCGAACAGCTGGCGCAGCTCCTCCATCGACTTGTGGTCGAGGCTGACATTGTTGAGGACGGCGATCTTCGGCCGGAACAGGGCGATCGAGCCGTCGCTCTCGTCGACCTCGCTGACGAAGACTCCCCCCTCGCCGACGAGCGCGCTGGCGAAGGGCGCATCGGGGGTGATGAAATTCTTCATGACCGCGCCGTTCATTACCGTCGGCGCCAGGCCGGCCCGGTGCAGGATCCAGCCGACCATTCCGGTCACGGTCGATTTTCCGCTGGTGCCGCCGACCGCGATCGAGGTCGGAGCGGCGTTGAACAGGCTGGCGAGCAATTCGGCGCGGGTCATGCGTTCGAGGCCGAGGCGGCGGGCCGCCTGGACGTCGGGCACGCTCTCCTCGACCGCCGCCGACGCGACCAGGATCTGGCCGGGCCGCGGGCCGCTGCCGTCCTGGGCGAAAAGGGCGATCCCCTGTCCGCGCAGATAATCGAACTTGGCGGCGGTGCGGCCCTGGTCGAGCGCGCGGTCGGAGCCGGCCACCTCGGCGCCCCGAGCGCGCAGGATCGAGGCGAGGGGAAGCATGCCGCTGCCGCCGATGCCGCAGAAGAAATAGGAGTTGGTCCCGGCCATGGCGCCGCCCTATTGAGGTCGGAGCGGCTTTTCAAACGCTGAGGGACCCGGAATGCGGATCGGAATCGTGGCGCCCAGCACCCCGATCCTCGCCGACACCGCCGAGCGGGTGGCCGCGATCTGCGCGGGGGCCTTCCCCGACGCCGAGCCGGTCTTCCATCCCCAATGCTTCCTGCGGCACCGTCATTTCGCCGGCGAGGATTCGGTCCGCGCCGAGGCGTTCCTCGAGGTCGCGAACGATCCCGCCTTCGACGCCTTGTGGTTCGCGCGCGGCGGCTACGGCTCATGCCGGATCGCGGAGGATGTGATCGCCCGCCTGGAACCGGCGGCGCGGGACAAGACCTACCTTGGCTACAGCGATGCCGGCTACATGCTGGCCGGCCTCTATCGCGCCGGATTTCCGCACCTGGCCCATGGGCCGATGCCGAACGACCTGCTCCGCGACGGCGGCGAGGCCGCGGTGGTCCGGGCCCTGTCGTGGCTGACCCGCCGCGACCCGGCGGCGCTGGAGCCGAGCCTCGGGACGGTGCCGGCCGCCGCCTTCAACGTCACCGTCTTCTCCCAGCTGCTCGGCACGCCGATCGAGCCCGACCTCGGCGGGCATGTGCTGATGCTCGAGGATGTCTCCGAGCATATGTACCGGACCGACCGGGCGCTGTTCCACATCACCGCCAACGCCGCGGTGCGCAGGGTCGCCGGGATCCGACTCGGCCGGTGCAGCGAGGTCCCCGACAACGATCCCGATTTCGGGGCGAGCGAGGAGGAAGTGTTCCGCTATTGGTGCGACCGCTCCGGCATAGCCTTTCTCGGCCGGGCCGACATCGGCCACGACGCGGCCAACAAGGTGGTGCCCTTCGGCAAAGCGGTGACCGGCGAGTCGGCTCCGTAGCCGGGCGGCGGGGAGCGCCCTCCCGCGCCGAAAGGCCGTTTCGCCCTCCTATCCACAGTTAAATCGCGCTGGAACGGCTCATTGCGACGATCCAACGAATTCGGACCTTGGAATCTCTTGCGCTCGCCGCGCGTTTGAGGCTTATCAGCGAAGCATTCACAGGAGGGAAAACTATGGCAAAGGGCACTTCAGGCGGTGGGGCGAGGGGCGGACTGTCGCGGCCGGTGACGCCGTCGGCGGATCTGGCGGCGATTACGGGGTCGGACCCGTTGCCGCGCAGCCAGGTGGTCAGCAAGATGTGGGACTATATCCGCACCAACAAGCTGCAGAATCCGGACAACAAGCGCGAGATCATGGCCGACGATAAGCTGAAGAAGATCTTCGGCACCGACCGCTGCTCGATGTTCGAGATGAACAAGCATCTCTCGCGCCACCTGAGCTAGAATCGCATCCGCTTCGGCGGAAAACGGGATCGGCCTCGCCCGGAGACGGGCGGGGCCGATCTCATTTGGGTCACCGGCAGGCCCGCCAGCCGACCGCGCCGCGCTTCGCCTGGTCGAGGTGGAGATGGTCGCGGTGCGCGGCATTGTAGTCGGGCGACAGGGTGGTGGCGAACAGGCGGCAGGCGCCGTCGCGGACGTCGTGGAGGAAGCGGCCTTCGGCACCCTGGCTCCTCCAGTCCCTGGCGACGCTGACCCGGCGGCCGTCGGCGAGGCGGAAGGCGGCGATGTCGACGGCGTTGGCCGAGGCGTGCTCGCTCCAGGGGCCTTCCGAGCGTCCGTAGATGCGGCGGCAGCTGTAGCTGCCATAATGCTCGATGACGGCGACCTCGACTCCGAAGCGGCGCAGGGCGGCGGGCTGGACGAAATGCCATTCCCACAGAGCGAGGCCGGCCGCGACCGGGCAGCTCGTGCCGAGCTTCGCTGGGCGGTAGGCGATGCCGAGAGCTCCGCCGCGGCTCAGCCGGACGGCGTCGTCATAGCCGCATTCCTCATTCGTCCCGAGCGGCGGCACCGCCTCGAAACGGACGCCGGCCCGGCGGAGCAAGCCGCGGCAGGCCTCGCCGTGGCGGGAAAGGGCGGCGAGCTTGCGACCGGTGAAGGCGCCGACCGGCCGGGCGAGGTCGAGCTTCGTCCACGGCATGTCCTCGGGATGGCTGCGCGCATAGCCCCAGCCGAGGAAGGCCGCGAAGGCGAGCAGCGCCAGCACTAGGAAGATTTTTACCCGGCGGAGGTATTTCACCTGACCAAGACGCCGGACGACGGGTGCCGGTTTCGTTTGAAGGGCGAAGGGTGTCGGCAAGCCGCCTCGCTTCTAAGCAGGTCGAGAAACTGTGGGGGCGCGCCGAGCTCCCGCAAAGCTTCGGCGCGGCCGCGGCGGCGGGGGAGCCGATCGGCGAGATCTGGTTCCAGGACGGGCGCGGCGGCGAAGCGGAGCTGCTCGTCAAATATCTCCTGACCCGGGAGAAATTGTCGATCCAGGTCCATCCCGGCGACGAAGCGGCGCAAGCGGCGGGGCAGCGGCGGGGCAAGGACGAGGCATGGATCGTGCTCGAGGCGGAGCCGGGCGCCCGGATCGGGCTCGGGCTCAAGCGCCGGGCAAGCCCGGATGAGCTCCGCGCGGCGGTGGATGAAGGGCGGCTCGAAGCGCTGGTGGACTGGCGCGCGGTGGCCCCCGGCGACTTCTTCTATTCTCCCGCGGGGACGATCCATGCGCTCGGGCCGGGCCTGACCCTGGTCGAGATCCAGCAGAATGTCGACCTCACCTACCGGCTCTACGATTATGGCCGGGACCGCGAGTTGCAGGTCGAGGCGGCGTTGGCGTCGGCGCGGCCCGAGCCTTATGCCGGAGCGGCCCCGCGCCAGGCGGAACCGGGGCGAGAGATATTGTGCGAGGGCGGCGCCTTCGTGGTCGAACGCTGGACCCGGGCGGCCGGCGGGCGGCTCGCGGGCGAACTCGAGCGGCCGGTCTGGCTGATCCCGCTCAGCGGCGGCGGGCTGATCGACGGCGAGGCGCTGGAGCCCCCGTCGGTGTGGCTGGTCGAGGACCAGAGCCGGGTGCGGATCGACGGGGGCTCCGAAATATTGTTCGCCTATCCCGGGGCGGGCGTGATCGAGGCCTTGTTCGTGGACACTCGGCAGCGCCAGGTCGAGCGGCTCGAGGAGCGGCGCCAGTACAGGCCGCCGACGCGGCTGGAGCCGAGCTTTCGCTAACCACCGGGGCGATGGTTCACCGCCGCCGCGCGCTTTCGTAAGGCTCGGCCGTCACCGGATAGCCGATCCCCTCGGGGATGCAGACGAAGCGGCGGCCTTCGCGCTCTTCGACCCACGGGGTGATCCTTTCGATGGGATGGCGTGCCGCGTCGGCGCGCGCTTCGTCGAGCGAGGCGAGGCCCGCTAGCCGCTCGAGATTGCGGCGGGTCGGGAAGATCGCCTTGGCCCGGCCCGCCTCGAGGTCCGCGAGCACGGCGTGGGCGCTGGCCCAGAAGGTATGGACCGACTCCGTCTCGTCGGCGCTGTGGAGCGTGTCGCCGGGCGGCGCCTCGGCGAGGTAGAAGAGGGTGTCGAAGCGCCGGGCCTCGCGGAAATTGGGGCACCAGCGGGCGAAGGGGGTGAGCGCGCCGAGGTCGAGCCTGAGGCCCAGGCGATCGAGCAGGGCGCCGAACGGCTCGCCGGCGGCGAGCGAACGGCGCAGGGCGGCGGCATCCGGAGCGGGGGCGAGGGCGGGGGCGACGCCGGTCTCCTCGATCGTCTCGCGGATGGCGGCGATGCGAGCGGCGGCGTCGGCGAGGTCGGGGAAGCGCTCGGCCGTGGCATGGTCGTCGGGGTCGATGCGTCCGCCCGGGAAGACCAGGGCGCCGGCGGCGAAGGCCATGGTTTCGGACCGCTGCAGCATCAGAATCTCGGGCGCGGCCCCGCCCTTGGCCGGGCGCATCAGGATCAGGGTCGCGGCCGGGATGGCCTCCGGCAGGTCGTCGTCCATGGGACAGTCCCTAGTGACGGTCGCTAGTGACTGTCACTAAGCGAAATCGGGCGACTTGACGACGTGGAGGAGCGCGCCCGGCGCATAGGGCTTGGTGAAGAAGATGGCGCGCTCGGGATAGGTGCCGGCCGGCGGGCGCATCGCGCCGGAGACGAGGACGATGCGCAGATGCGGCCAGCGCTCGGCGGCGAGGCATGCCAGGGTCATGCCGTCGCCGGGGCAGGCGACGTTGAGGTCGGTGACGAGCACGGCGGTGTCCGGCTCGGCCTCGAGGCGGGCCAGGGCTTCCTCGCAGCCGGTACATTCGGCGACGTCGTAGCCCTCCTCGATGAGCAGATCGGCGGTGTTCCTGAGGACGAGCGGCTCGTCCTCGACCAGCAATATCTTGGTCCCAGTCACTCGGAACCTTCCCCTGTTGCCGGCATGGGAAACAGGCCGGTACGGCGCTAACCCAGATCAGGCCGCTTGCGTTCCCGGCAAGTCGCTTTGAACGCAAAAGAAAGCTGGGGATCGTCCCGTCACCCCAGCGAAGGCTGGGGCCCCGCCGGGTGAGGGCGTTGGCGCCTTTCACTCGCTGGGATGACGGGAGGCCGACGTCAGTCGGCCAGCTTGAGGCGCTCGGCCACGGCCTTCGAGTAATTCGGGCCGACCTGGACGATGGCGCCGTCCCTGAGGACGAGGGCGCTGATCGTTCGGCCGAGGCGCTGAACCTCGACGACGTTGGCGGCGCGGGCGAAAGCGGAGCGGTGGACTCGCATCAGCTGGGTCGGGTCGAGCTTGTCCTCGAGCGCGCGCATCGAGATGCGCAGAATGTGGCTCCGAGTCGCGGTGTGGAGCATGACATAGTCGCGCTGCGCCTCGATCCATTCGATCGACTCGACCGGCACGAAGACCGCGCCGGCGCGGGTCGGCACCCAGAGGCCGTCCTCGTGCGGATCGGGCCGAGGCGCCAGGGCGGCTTCGGCGCGGCCGGCCAGGGTCTTGAGATGCTTGCGGCGCTTGGCGCGCTCGACCGCCTGCCACAAGCGGTCGAAGCGGACCGGCTTCAGCAGATAGTCGGCCGCCTCGACCTCGAAGGCGTCGGGGGCATATTGCTCGAAGGCGGTGACGAAGATGATCTCCGGCCGCTCCTCCGGCGGCAGGGTCGCGGCGACTCGAAGGCCGTTCTGCTCGGGCATCTGGATGTCGAGCAAGGCGAGATCGGGCTTGAGCCGCTCGATCGCCTCGGCGGCCTCGCGGCCGTCGCGGGCGGTGCCGACGACCTCGGTGCCGGCAATGTCGCGGAAGAAGACCCGGAGGCGCTCGAGCGCGAGCGGTTCGTCGTCGACGAGGAGGGTCCGAAGGGTCATGCGACGAGGCCGATGGCCCCCGCCGGCGGGGCGGGGAGACGGATGAAGGCGGTGAAGCCGCCGTCATGGCGGAGCGTCTCAAGCCGCGCGCGCGGGCCGTAGGTGACTTCGAGCCGGCGGCGGGTATTGTCGAGGCCGACCCCCGCGCCGCCGCCGCCCGTCGCCGGGGTGCCGACGGAGGCAATGCCTCCATTGTCGCTCACCGACAGGATCAGGTCCCGCCCCTCGCGGCGCGCGCCGACCCGGACGACGACCGGGCGGCTGGTCGGCGCGACGCCATGCTTGATCGCATTTTCGACCAGCGGCTGGAGGATGAAATTGGGGACGGGCAGGTCGAGCAGGTCGTCGGCGGCCGCGAATTCGACCGTCAGCCGGTCGCCGAAGCGGATCGCCTCGATCTCGAGGTAGGTCTGTAGAGTCTCCATCTCCTCCTCGAGCGTCACCTCGGTGCGGCCGTCCGCGGCCAGCGCCGTCCTCAGGAAGCCGCAGAGCTTGGAGAGCATCGCCTCGCCGTCCTTGTTGCGGCCGGTGACGATCAGCGAGGAGATGGCATTGAGGGTGTTGAACAGGAAATGCGGGTTGAGCTGGAGCCTCAGCGCAGTGAGCTGGGCGGTCTGGGCGAGGGCCCGGGCCTCGGCGAGCTGCAGGTCGCGCTTGCGCATCGCCGCCTGCGTCTGGAGGATGACGTAGGTGGTGCCGAGCCAGCCGTAGAGCCAGGAGAAGCTGATGAAGTTCGACACCGTCCGGTTGATCACGTCGGGCCGGACATGGTGCTCCGACATGAACAGCCGGATGACGTTGCCCCCGAGCAGCGCGTCGCCCAGCGAGAAAGCGAAGGCGGCGAGGCAGACGGCGCCGAACACCCCGGCTATCCGGAGCGGCGGCGGCGTGTGCCGAAGGCGGGCGCAAGCCCAATAGAGCAGCACCGACAAAGCGATGCCGAAGCCGACGACGAGCGCGGTCATGCCGACCGCGAATTGCGGAATCCGCCCGTTCGCCGCGATCCCCGGCATCAGGAAAAGGATGAAGGTGAAGATCCAGACGCCGAGCGTCAGCTTGGCCGCCTGACGCGGCACGACGGAGCGTTCGTCATTCCTGTCCATGGGCTCCATCCTATCGCGCAAGCGCGAACCGCGCCGCTATTTTCGTCGCAGCAGGGGCGGGTTTCGCAGAACTCATCCGGCGGGCGGCGGCGGGGAGGCGATCAGATTGTCGACGATCAGCTTCCAGCCGCCCCGGCGGCGCTGCCAGATCCTGACATAATGTCCGGTCCTTTCGCCCTCGGCGGTGCGCCAGCGAGCCTGTCCGTAGGTGAAAGCGAGGTCCCCGGCGGCCGAGGCGCCGCCGCCCAGCGGTGAAGTCTCGATCCGCTCCGGCCCGTCGGCGAGCAGCGGCGCCCAGGCGGCGGCGCCGATCGCGGGCTGGGGACCGACGCGCATCAGCCGGCCGTCGGCGGCGAGGAAGCGGGGCAGGGCCGAGCGG
>JAXDPG010000374.1:0-7572 GCA_034668485.1 Sphingomonadales bacterium | reverse complement strand
GGCGGGCCCGCGCGCGGGCGGGACTCGATCTACTGGGGGACGATCGCGAGCGTCGTCGCGACGCTCGGCGTCATCCTGTTCATGCTGATCACCTATGGCCGGTTCGGCATCTATGCGACGGTCGCGCTCGTCCTCAACGCGCTCCTGATCCTCGGCATCATGGCGATCTTCAACGCCACCCTGACGCTGCCCGGAATCGCCGGCTTCGTTCTGACCATCGGCGCCGCGGTCGACGCCAACGTGCTGATCAACGAGCGCATCCGCGAGGAGATAAGGCGAGGCCGAAGGGTGCTCGACTCGCTCGAAGCCGGCTATCGCGAAGCCAGCACCGCCATCTTCGATGCCAACATCACCAACGTCATCGCCGCCGCCTTGATGTATTTCTTCGGCAGCGGCCCGATCCGCGGCTTCGCGGTGGTGCTCGGCATCGGCATCATCACCTCGGTGTTCACGGCCGTCAACGTCACGCGCATGCTGGTCGCCCTTTGGGCGCGCAAGGCCCGGCCGCGCGAGCTCCATATCTGAGGAACGCCAGATGCGCCTGCTGAAGCTCGTCCCCGACAACACCAACATCGATTTCATGCGCTGGCGCAATGTCGCTCTGGTGCTGTCGATCGTCATCACCCTTGCGTCGATCGCCCTGGTCGCAGCGCGGGGCCTCAATCTCGGAGTCGACTTCGTCGGCGGCCAGATGATCCGCGCGAGCTTCGACCGGCCGGTGGCGATCGAGGACGTGCGCCGGATCGTCGGCGGGCTCGAGCTCGGCGAGGCGAGCATCCAGGATCTCGGCGAATCGAAGACCCTGTCGATCCGGATGGGGCCGCCGCCGGGCGGCGAGTCCGCCTCCAACGCCGCCGCGTCCCGGGTGCGCACGGCTCTCTCGGCCCGCTACCCCGGCACCAAGTTCGCGGTCGACACCGTCTCTCCGAAAGTGTCCAGCGAGCTCTATAGGTCGGGATCGTGGTCGATCACCCTTGCGATGATCGGGATCGCGCTCTTCATCTGGTTCCGGTTCGAATGGCAGTTCGGTGTCGGCGCGCTGGTCACCTTGTTCCACGACGTCTGCATGACCATGGGTTTCTTCTCGCTGACGCAGCTGGAGTTCAACCTCAACGTCGTCGCCGCCATCCTGACGATCGTCGGCTATTCGCTGAACGACACGGTGGTGATCTACGACCGCATCCGCGAGAACCTTCGAAAATACCGCAAGATGGAGATCGTGCCGCTCCTCAACCTGTCGCTGAACGAGACGCTGTCGCGGACGATGGTGACGTCGCTTTCGATCATGCTGGCGCTGCTCGCGCTTCTGCTGATCGGGCCGGAGGTCATTTTCGGTCTGACCATCGCGATCCTCCTCGGCATCTTCGTCGGGACCTATTCGTCCATCTACATCTCGGCGCCCATCCTGGTCTGGCTGCGGGTGAGCGGCGACAGCTTCCTGCCCAGGACCTCCGTCGGCCACGGCGGCGCCGAGCGCGTGACGAGCCTCAACGAAGGCGCGTGAGATGGCGCGGCTCGACCGCGATGCCGCGCCCGAGGGGCCCGTCGTCCGCGGGTTCGCCGACGGCGGCTTCCTGGTCGACGGGCACGTCTACCGGACCTTGCAGCTGACCCCGCTCAGAGCCGCCGAATGGGGCGCGCCGCCGGTCGCGGAGCTGGCGGTCGCCGACCTCGCCCCATTGCTCGCCCTCGAACCGGCCCCCGAATTCCTTCTGCTCGGCACCGGCCCCCGCCTCACCCATCCGCCGCGAGCGCTGCGCGAGGCGCTGGAGGGGCGCGGCATCGGCCTCGAAGTGATGGACAGCCGCGCCGCCGCCCGGACTTGGGGCCTGCTGCGCGGCGAGGAACGCTGGATCGTCGCGGCGCTGATGGCGCTCTAGGAGATCAGCCCGGCCAGATGCTCGTGCAGCTCGGCGGCGTTGCGTTCCCAGCTGAACCGCTCGGCCGAACGGCGGACCGCCGCCGGAGCGGGCGGCGAGGCGAGCATCTCGCGGGCGGCCGCCGCGATCGCGGCCGGATCCCTCGCGACCAGCCGCCCCGCCTCCGGCCGGTCGAGAACCTCCCGGGCGCCGCCGACGTCGGCGATCAGGATCGGCGTGCCGCAGGCAAGCGCCTCGACCCAGACGTTGGCGAGGCCTTCCCGCTCCGAGGGCAGCAGCATCAGGTCGGCGGCGGCGAGCAGCTCCGGCATCGCCGCCGGCGCAACGCTGCCGAGAAGCCTCGCCCGCCCGCTTAGCCCGAGCGCCGCAATCAGCGCCTCCAGCGCCGGCCGCCCGGGCCCCTCGCCGGCGATCAGCAGCCTTGCCTCCGGCAGCTCCGCCAGGGCCTCGACGGCCAGGAGCTGGCCCTTCAGCGGGACGAGGTTTCCCGGCGTGACGATCAGCGGCCCTTCGACGCCCAGTCCAATCTTCGCCGAAGCGCGGTCGAGCGGCCGGAAGCGCTCGAGGTCGACCCCGGTATAGTGTACCCGGATCCTCTCCTCCGGCATCCCCATCGCCGCCATGTCGCGCTTGAGCGCCGCGGAGACCGCGAGCAGCCCCCCGGCCCGGCGCGCGGCCTCGATCATCTGCGCGGCGACGGCCGGCCGCCGGCCCCAATAATGGACGTCGCTGCCCCGGGCCTTGACCGAAAAGGGCACGCCCAGCGCCTCGGCGAGGTGCATCGCCGCGACCCCGTCGGGCCAGAAGAATTCGGCGTCGACGACGTCGCAGGCCAGCGCCCGCGCCACCGGCAGGACCCCCGCGGCGAGCGCCCGCGCCATCCCCGCGCCCTCGAGCTTGGGCCAGGCGCGGAAGCGCGGGCGGTGGACGGCGAGGCCGTTGCGAACCTCGCGGGCCGGAAGCGTCCGCCTCGCCCGATAGTGGGGATGAAGAGTCAGCGGCCACGGCGGCAGGCCGACCGGCGCCGCGACCTCCACTTCGACGCCCGGCCGAGCGGCCAGCGCCAGCGTCTGCCGTTCGACGAACACGCCGAATTGCGGCCGCCCCGAATCCGGGTAGAGGGTCGAGAGGGTCAGCACCCGCATCATGGTGGTCCCCTTATAGTGGAGACATTAAACCGCGGTTCATCGGCGGCCGTCACAAACGAGGCTCCTTCCGCGCTTGGCCTCGTCCCAACCCTTCGCTAAGAAGCCCCCATGCTGCGTATCCCTGCCCGCTCTGTCGCCGCCGTCCTGATGGTGAGCCTGGTCCTTCCGCTCGCTGCCTGCGCCGGCCGGGGCAAGAAGACCAAAGCCGACACCCAATATGTCGCCCGCGACGTCAACACCCTCTACAACCTCGCCAAAAAGCGCCTGGACCAGCACGATTATGCCGGCGCCGGCGCCGTGTTCGACGAGGTCGAGCGCCAGCATCCCTATTCCGTCTGGGCCCGCCGCGCCCAGCTGATGAGCGCGTTCAGCTATTATGCCGCAAGGGATTACACCAAGTCGGTCGAATCGGCCCGCCGCTTCCTCTCCATCCATCCCGGCAACCGCGACGCGCCTTATGCTTATTATCTGATCGCCTTGAGCTATTACGAGCAGATCACCGACGTCACCCGCGACCAGAGCACCACCCGGCAGGCCCTCGACGCGCTCGGCGAGCTGGTCCGCCGCTACCCCGACACGCGCTACGCCGCCGACGCGCGCCTCAAGATCGACCTCGTCCGCGACCATCTCGCCGGCAAGGAGATGGAGATCGGCCGCTTCTATCAGCGCCGCGGCCAGTGGCTGGCCTCGGTGATGCGCTTCCGCCAGGTCGTCGACGAATATCAGACCACCAGCCACACGCCGGAAGCGCTGATGCGCCTCACCGAATCCTATCTCGCGCTCGGCATCCCCGAGGAGGCGCGCAAGTCGGCCGCGGTGCTCGGCGCCAATTATCCGAACACCAAATGGTACGAGCGCGCTTACTCGCTGGTCCAGAAGCACGCGCCGGCGGCGGCGGCGCCCGCGCCCGCGGCGTGACCCGTTCCCGTCATCCCGGCGAAATCCGGGACCTCGTGACGGAAAGACACGGCCGGCGGAACGAGGCCCCGGCTTCCGCCGGGGTGGCGGCCTGACGGGGCCGTCATGCTCACCAGCCTCTCCATCCGCGACGTCGTCCTGATCGAGAGCCTCGACCTCGAATTCGGACCGGGCCTCGGCGTTCTCACCGGCGAAACCGGGGCCGGCAAGTCGATCCTGCTCGACGCGCTCGGCCTCGCGCTCGGCACCCGCGCCGACAGCGGCCTCGTCCGCCAGGGCCAGGCGCAGGCGGTGGTCACCGTCGCCTTCGACCTTCCCCCGGACCATCCCGCCCAGGCGCTGCTCAGCGACAACGGGCTCGAGACCGAGCCGGGCGAGCCGCTCGTCGTCCGGCGCATCGTCCGCGCCGACGGCGGCAGCCGCGCCCTCGTCAACGACCAGTCGGCCTCGGTCGCCCTGCTCCGCGAGCTGGGGGCGATGCTGGTCGAAGTTCACGGCCAGCATGACGATCGCGGCCTCCTCAATCCGCGCGGCCACCGCGCCCTGCTCGACGCCTTCGGGCGCATCGACACCCAGGCGGCGGAGCGTTGCTACCTCGCCTGGGGTGAGGCGGAAGCGTCGCTCGCCCGGGCGCGGCAGGATATCGAGACCGCCGCCCGCGACCGCGAATGGCTCGAACATGCCGTCGCCGAGCTCGATCGCCTCGCCCCCGAGCCGGGCGAGGAGGAGGCGCTCGCCGGCCTTCGCGCCGACATGCAGAAGGGCGCTCGGCTGGCCGAGGACATAGCCGCGATCGGCCAGCTGCTCGACGGCTCGGAGGGCGGCCTCTCATTGCTCCGCCAGGCGGCGCGGCGCCTGGAGCGGATCGGCGGCGAGCATGAGCGGCTGGGCGAAGCGCTTGCGGCGCTCGACCGGGCCCTTGCCGAAGCCTCGGAGACGGAAGAGCGGCTCGCTGCCGCCGCCGAGGCGCTCGCTTACGATCCGGCCCGGCTCGACGAAGCGGAGACTCGCCTGTTCGAGGTCCGCGCTGTGGCCCGCAAGCACCGCGTCGATCCGGACGCGTTGGCCGCGCTGGCCGAGGAGCTGGGAGCGAAGCTCGCGGCCCTCGACGCCGGCGAGAAGAGCCTCGCCGCGCTCGAAGGCCGGGTGCGCGACAGCCGCGCCGCCTATGAGGCGGAAGCGCTCCGCCTCAGCGAGCTTCGCACCGCCGCCGCCGTCCGGCTCGATGCCGCCGTGGCCGGCGAGCTGGCGCCGCTGAAGCTCGACTCCGCCCGCTTCCATACCCTCGTCGAGCCGCTCGCCGAAAGCCAATGGGCGGCGCGCGGCCGCGACCGGGTCGAGTTCGAGGTGTCGACCAACCCCGGCGCTCCGTTCGCGCCTTTGACCCGGATCGCCAGCGGCGGCGAGCTCGCCCGCTTCATCCTGGCCTTGAAGGTCGCGCTCGCCGAGCGCGGCGAGGCGCGAACGATGATCTTCGACGAGATCGACCGCGGCGTCGGCGGCGCCGTCGCCAGCGCGGTCGGCGAGCGCCTGCATCGCCTCGCCGGAACTGCCCAGCTGCTCGTCGTCACCCACAGCCCGCAGGTCGCGGCCCGCGGCACCCGCCACCTCCTCATCGAGAAGAGCCACGAAGGCCTAGTAACCCGCACCAGCGTCCAGACCCTGGACGAGGCGCGCCGCCGCGAGGAGATCGCGCGGATGCTCTCGGGAGCCCATGTGACCGACGAAGCGCGAGCTCAGGCTGTGCGGTTATTGGAGGTAGCTTGACGAGACCTGTTAGGAGGCCTATAAAAAGGTCATGACCGCGCCATTCCAGTCCGATCCGGTCATTCCGATTCTCGCCGGCGCCTGCGTCGGCATCAGTGAGCTGAAGAAGAACCCCGCCGCTGTCGTCGCCGCCGCCCGTGAGCAGCAAGTCGCGATCCTCAACCGCAACAAGCCCGTCGCCTACCTGATCTCGCCCGAGGCTTGGGAGAATTTCCTCGAACTGCTCGAGGATCTGGAGGATACTGAAATCGTCCGCGAGCGCCTTGCCGAGCCCGGCGAATGGATCGAGGTGTCGCTTGACGACCTATAGGTTGGTTTTCGAAGAGCGGGCGCGGAAGGATTGGGATAGGCTGGATCAGCCGATACGCGAAAGGTTCAAGAAGAAGCTTCGCGAACGACTCGACAATCCGAAAGTGCCTTCGGCGCGGTTGCGAGACCTCCCAAACTGCTACAAAATCAAGCTCGGATCGCCGGGCTTCCGGCTGGTCTATCAGGTCCACGACGACCAGCTGATCGTGTTGGTGATTGCGATCGGCAAGCGCGAGCGCGAGAAGGCTTACGCCAAGGCCGTCGCCGCGCTAGCGCGCCTGTATGACCGAAGCTGACGCCGCCGCCGAGCTGGAACGGCTCGCTCACGAGATCGCCCGCCACAACCGGCTCTACCATAGCGAGGACGCGCCGGAGATTTCCGACGCCGATTACGACGCCCTCGTCAGGCGCAACGGCGAACTCGAAGCCCAATTCCCGCATCTCGCCCGCGACGACAGCCCGTCGCAGCAGGTCGGCGCCGCGCCGGCCGCGCATCTCTCCAAGGTCCGCCACGCGCTGCCGATGCTCAGCCTGGAGAACGCTTTCTCCGAAGAGGAGGTGACGGATTTCGTGGGCCGGGTCCGGCGCTTCCTCAGCCTTTCCGCGGACGAGGAGGTCGCGCTCACCGCGGAGCCCAAGATTGACGGCCTCTCCTGCTCGCTGCGCTACGAGAAAGGCGAGCTGGTCCTCGCCGCCACCCGCGGCGACGGCACCACCGGCGAGGTGGTGACCGACAATGTCCGCACTATCGGCGACATCCCGCAGCGGATGGAAGGGGAGGCGCCCGCCGTCTTCGAGATACGCGGCGAGGTCTATATGTCGAAGGCGGACTTCGCTGCGCTCAACGCCCGGCTGCTGGCCGAAGCGGACGACCCGGCCAAGGCGCGACAGTTCGCCAATCCCCGCAACGCCGCCGCAGGCTCGCTGCGCCAGAAAGAGGCGGCGGTGACCGCGTCGCGGCCGCTGCGCTTCTACGCCCATGGCTGGGGCGAGGCCTCGGCCCTTCCCGCCGACACCCAGCTCGGAGTGATGAACGCGATCGCCGCCTGGGGCCTGCCGATCGCGGACCCTCTGGGCCGCTTCACCAGTCTCGAAAGCCTGCTCGGCCACTATCGCGCGATCGAGGCGAAGCGCGCCGACCTTCCCTTCGACATCGATGGCGTCGTCTACAAGGTCGACCGGCTCGACTGGCAGCGCCGCCTCGGCCAGGTCGCCCGGGCGCCGCGCTGGGCGCTCGCCCACAAATTCCCCGCCGAGAAAGCGGAGACATTGCTCGAGGCGATCGACATCCAGGTCGGCCGCACCGGCAAGCTGACGCCGGTGGCGCGCCTCAGGCCGGTCAGCGTCGGCGGAGTGACAGTCACCAACGCCACCCTGCACAACAAGGACGAGATCGAGCGGCTCGGAGTCCGCGTCGGCGACCGCGTCCGAATCCAGCGCGCCGGCGACGTCATCCCGCAGGTGCTGGAGAACCTCACCCCCGATGAGGACCGCCCCGCGTTCGTCTTCCCCGACAAATGCCCCGAATGCGGGTCGGACGCGGTGCGCGA
>JAXDPG010000373.1:0-3017 GCA_034668485.1 Sphingomonadales bacterium | reverse complement strand
GCGGCGTGGCTGCTCCCGGCTTTGGCCCTGTTCGCCTGGCTCGGCGGCTTCCTCGACTGGCGGCCGGCTTTGACTCCCGGCCTCGCCCTCGTCGCCCTGATCGCTTTCTTCGTCCCCGCTCTGGCCGAGGAGACGGTGTTCCGCGGCCTGCTCCTCAGGCCGCCCTCGGACGGCGCCAGCGGATTCGGGCCCGCCGCCCTGTCCGCCTCGCTCTTCGCGCTCTGGCACCCGCTCCAGGTGCTGGTCTGCCAATGGACCCTGGTCGGCCGCTGCCCCTTGGCCTGGTCCTGGCTCGGCTTCTGCCCCTGGTTCCTGCTCGCCTGCTTCGCGCTCGGCCTCGCCTGCGCGAGGCTGGTGCTGGCGACCCGCTCGATCTGGCCGGCGGTGGCGCTCCACTGGCTGGTGGCGGTGGCCTGGGCGGCGTTGCTCGGCGGCCCCGGCTCGGGCGCCTAGGAAGCCCCGTCCGCAAAAGGTGACTGTCACCGGCCTGTTTGAAAGTGACTGTCACCGGGCTGTCCCCTAGGCGGCGCGGCGGCGAGCTTCTAAGGCCGCGGCAATGCCCCGCTCCCTCCCCGCCGCGTGAAGCCCGAGCGCTACGACGCGATCGTCCTCGGCGCCGGCGGGGCGGGGATGATGTGCGCCGCCGTCGCCGGCCGGCGCGGCCGCCGAATCCTCCTGATCGACCATGCCGAGGCGCCAGGGAAGAAGATCCTGATCTCGGGCGGCGGCCGCTGCAACTTCACCAACCTCCATGCCGCGCCCGACCGTTTCCTTTCCGCCAACCCCCGTTTCGCGGTCTCGGCGCTCGCCCGCTACACGCCCGCGGACTTCCTTGGCCTGGTCGAGGCGCACGGCATCGCCTGGCACGAAAAGACGCTCGGCCAGCTCTTCTGCGACGGCTCCGCCCGCCAGATCGTCGCCATGCTTCAGGACGAATGCGCGAGGGGAGGGGTCGAGCTCGCCCTCGGCCACCCCGTCCGCGACGTCGCCCACGCCGACGCCCGCTTCCGCCTCGCCTTCGGCGCCCGCACCGCCGAGGCGCCCGCTTTCGTCATCGCCACCGGCGGCCCGTCCATCCCCAAGCTCGGCGCCACCGGCTTCGCCTACGACCTAGCGCGGCGTTTCGGCCTCAAGGTGATCGAGCCGAGGCCGGGGCTGGTGCCGCTGACGCTGAGCCGCGACGAAGCCCTGTTCCACGCTCTCTCCGGAGTTTCGACCGAGGTCGTCGCCACCGCCGGCAAGGCGAGCTTCCGCGAAGCCGCCCTGTTCACCCACCGCGGCCTCTCCGGCCCTGTTATCCTCCAGATCTCGAGCTACTGGCGGCCCGGCGAGCCGATCCACGTCGACTTCCTCCCCGACGCACAGCCCGGCTGGCTCCGCGAGGCGAAGCGCGCCACGCCCCGCGCCACCCTCAAGGCCGCCCTCGCCCGCCGCCTCCCCGAACGCCTCGCCGAAGCCCTCGCGCACCGCCTCGCGGCCCTGCCGAGCGACAGTCACTCAAAAAAGAGTGACAGTCACTCCTCAGGAAAGAGTGACAGTCACCTCACCGTTGGTGACAGTCACCCGGCCGCCACCGGGCTCGCCAACCTCCCCGACCGCCGGCTCGAGCAAGCCGAGCGCCGCCTCGCGCAATGGCGTTTCACCCCGAACGGCACCGAGGGCTTCGCCAAGGCCGAAGTCACGGTCGGCGGCATCGCCACCGCCGGCCTCTCCTCGAAGACGATGGAGGCGGTGAAGCTCCCCGGCCTCTACGCGATCGGCGAGGCGGTCGACGTCACCGGCTGGCTCGGCGGTTACAATTTCCAATGGGCCTGGGCGAGCGGCGTGGCGGCGGGGGAGGCGGTGTAGGATTGGGGACAGTTACGGTACCTGTCCCTTTCCAGGGATGGGGACAGTTAGGGTAACTGTCCCCTTGCTCCGACCGGCCGCAAACAGATCGGCATTTCCGCTGAAACCTATGGACTTATTTGTGGAAACCAAGCAATCTGCCGCCATGCCTCGAGCGGCCCGCTTGGTCCTCCCCGGGATCCCGCACCATGTCACCCAGCGTGGCAGCCGCTGCGAGCCGACCTTTCTGGTCGAGGCCGATTATGCCTTCTATCTCGAGCTTCTGCGCCACTGGTGTCGCAAAGCCGGGACCGCGATCTGGGCTTGGTGCCTGCTGCCCAACCACGTCCACCTCATCCTGGTGCCGGCCGGCGCGGACGCCCCTGCGGGCGGCGCTGGCGCCGCTGCACCGCCGCTACAGCTGGGAGATCAACCAGCGCGAGGGATGGCGCGGCCATCTCTGGCAGGATCGCTTCGCCTCCTTCCCGATGGACGAGTGCCACCTCCACGCCTGTCTCGCCTATGTCGAGCTGAACCCGGTGCGCGCCCGCCTCGTCGCCCGGCCCGCGGATTGGATCTGGTCGAGCGCGCGCAGCCATCTCGGCCTCGCTTCTCCCGGCCTTGCCGACCTCGATGCAGCGCGGGCGCGGATCGACGATTGGCGGGCGTTCCTCGATGCCGGCCTCGACGAAGCCGACCACAAGGCCATCCGCGCCGCCGAGCGCACCGGCCGCTGGCGGACCTCGAAAACGGGCGATGCCGCTCTGGCCGTCCCGCAATCCTGACGGCCTGCTCCGCCCCCGCCTAGGTAAGGAGGGGCGTGCGGCGGCTCCAACTTCGACCGGCCCGGCGCCCTCGGCCAAGCTCAACCGCCTGGGCGGTCGCGACCGCACTCACCCGGTCGTCGACGATCCAAGAAAGGGGACAGTTACCGTAACTGTCCCCTGAACGGCAGCGAAGGCTTCGCCAAGGCCGAGGTCACGGTCGGCGGCATCGCCACCGCCGGCCTCTCCTCGAAGACGATGGAGGCGGTGGAGGTGCCGGACCTCTACGCGATCGGCGAGGCGGTTGACGTCACCGGCTGGCTCGGCGGCTACAATTTCCAATGGGCCTGGGCGAGCGGCGTGGCGGCGGGGGAGGCGGTGTAGAGTCGGGCGATGCGGCGCAACCCTTTCCGGCGCGATCGTTAT
>JAXDPG010000372.1:0-2953 GCA_034668485.1 Sphingomonadales bacterium | reverse complement strand
CTCGTCGGCGCGACGACCGAGAATCCGAGCTTCGAGCTAAACGCCGCCTTGCTCTCCCGCGCCCAGGTGCTGATCCTCAACCGGCTCGACAGCGCCGACTTGTGCAAGCTGCTCGACCGCGCCGAGTCGATCATGGACCGACCTCTTCCGCTGACGAAGGAAGCACGCGATGCCCTGGTCGCGACCGCGGACGGCGACGGTCGCTTCCTGCTCAACCAGGCCGAGACCCTGTTCTCGGTGGACCTGCCCGAACCGCTCGACCCGGCCGCCCTCTCCGCGCTCCTCCACCGGCGCGTCGCCGTCTACGACAAGGACCGCGAGGGCCATTACAACCTGATTTCGGCGCTCCATAAGGCGATACGCGGTTCGGATCCGCAGGCGGCGCTTTACTATCTGGCGCGTATGCTGACCGCCGGGGAGGAGCCGCTCTATCTGCTTCGGCGCCTGACCCGGGCGGCGGTCGAGGATATCGGCCTTGCCGACCCGCAGGCGCTGGTCCAGTGCATCGCGGCCAAGGACAGCTACGACTTCCTCGGCTCGCCCGAGGGCGAGCTCGGCATCGCCCAGGCCTGCCTCTATCTGGCCACCGCGCCCAAATCGAACGCGGTCTATGCGGCGCAGAAGTCGGCTTGGCGGTCGGCGCGGGAGACGGGATCGCTGATGCCGCCCAAGAACATCCTCAACGCCCCGACGAAGCTGATGAAGGAGATCGGCTACGGCAAAGGCTATGAATATGACCATGACGCCGAGGGCGGCTTCTCCGGCGACAATTACTGGCCCGAGGAGATGGAGCCGCAGAGCTTCTATGCGCCCACCGACCGCGGCTTCGAGAAGCGCGTGGCGGAGCGGATGGCGTGGTGGGACGAACGTCGCAAGGCGAGGCGCGATGACTGACGCGATCCGCAGCTGGGACGAGGCGGTCGCCTTCGCTCTCACGCTTCCCGGCGCCGAGCTCTCGACGAGCTACGGCAAGCCGGCGGTCAAGGTGAACGACCGAGCCTTCCTCTATCCGTCGCACGAGGCGGGGACCTCGTTCGGAGTCGCCATCGATCTCGACACGATCGAGATACTGAAGGAGACCGACCCCGCGACCTTCTGGCAGACGCCCCATTATGAGGGCTGGCCGGGGGTCCTCATCCGCTTCGACAGCCCGGATCCGGAACGGGTGCGCGAGATCATCTTCCGGTCCCACGCCTGGACCGCCGCCAAGCCGCCGCCGAGGCCGCGGAAGAAGCGGTGACGGGCCGCTTCAAGCGCTTCGCGGCGATCGACTGGTCCGGAGCGAAAGGGCGAAGGCACAAGGGGATCGCGATCGCCATGGCCGAGGCGGGCGACGCCGCTCCGCGGCTGGTCCGGCCGGACCATGTCTGGTCGCGGACCGAGGTGCTGGAATGGCTGCTCGCCGAGGCGGCGGCGGAACCGACCCTGTTCGGCTTCGACTTCAGCTTCGCCCCGCCGATCGTGGAGCGCGGCGAGTATCTGCCCGGGGAGCCGGACGTTCCTTCGACGGCGCGGCAATTCTGGGCCTATGTCGACAAGCGGAGCGACGACGAGGACCTGGGCGCGGCGAGCTTCCTGGAGCAGGCTCATCGCCGCCATTTCTATTTCGGCATCGCCGACGGCGTGAAGGCGCGCTTCATGCATTTTCGCCAGTGCGACGCCCGGCTGAACGCCCAGGGCGGCCGCAAGACGGCAAGCGCCTACGACGCGATCGGCGCCGCCCAGGTCGCCAAGGCGAGCTTCGCGGGCATGCGGCTGCTCCATCGCCTGGACGGCCGGGTCGCGATCTGGCCGATGGACGCCCTGCCGGAGCAAGGCAGCGCCGTCGTCGAAATCTATACGCGCATCTATCTGCGCCGGGCCGGCCTTCGCGGGACCAAGCTGAGGTCGGGGGCCGAGCTCGATCTCGCGCTCACCGCGCTCGGCAGCCGCCCGGCGCGGCTCCGCTTCGAGCCGAACGACCACCAGACCGACGCTCTCGTCACCGCCGCCGGAATGCGGGGGCTCGCGGCCGCGGACCCGCGCGCCTTCGCCCCGGAAGGCCTGACCCCGGAGCTCGCCCGCAGCGAAGGCTGGACGTTCGGGGTGCTTTGAAGCCTTACCGCCCGGCCGCGGGCTTGCCCACGGGCGCGGTCGCCGTCTTCGGCATCCGCGCTTCGAGCGGCTTCAGCCAGGAGTCGACCCGGGAGCCGATGCTGACCTGGGGATAGGAGGGCTCGTAGCCCTTGCCGGTCTCCCACTCGCCGACCAGCCTCAGAGCCTCGGTCGAGGCGGCGGCGAGCGGTTGGGGCTTCCTGAGGGCGCGGTTGATCATCGCGTCGCCGAAGAACGTCCAGTCATTGTCGGCGGCGCAGCCGAACGAAGTGCGGCCGGCGGAGGCGGCGGTGAACAAAGCCGTCGTGTCGCCGTACAGGGCCGGAACGAAGGCCCCGGAATAGCAGGCCGACAGGATCAGCAGTCGGTTGCGGAGCCCGAGCTCGTCGAGCAGGCCGGCGAACCGAGCCGGGGTCAGGACGCCATAGCCCTCGTCGCCGTCATGATAGGTCATGCCGTAGGGCGCGCCGTGGCCGGTCGAATAGAGGACGAGCACGTCCTCTTCCGGGTCGATCAGCTCGGCGATCCGGGCGAAGGCGAGGCTGAGTGCGTGAAGCGAGCCCATCGGAAGGGCGCCCGGGCTTCTGCCGTCGCTGCCGGCGAGCACGAGGGTGCGGCCGGCGGCGTCGAAGCGGCGGGAGAGGACCTTGCCCGCCTCGCGCGCCTCGCGGCCGAACACCGGGTCGCTGTCGAGACCGAGTACGACCACATAGGCGTCGACCACGCCCTTGCGCTGCCGCGCGAGGCCCCCGAGGGCGGCGGTCAGGCGGCGATGCTCGGCGAGCTCGGACCGGGCCGGGCGGCCGCGCTCGAGATCGGGGCCGAGATCGAGGCTGGCGCTGAACTCCGCCGGGTCGGC
>JAXDPG010000371.1:0-4311 GCA_034668485.1 Sphingomonadales bacterium | reverse complement strand
CCGGAGTCACCGCCACCTGCGCGGGATCGGTCAGGAACTTGTCGGCGAGATCGCGGATCGCCTTGGGCATGGTCGCCGAGAAGAACAGGCTCTGCCTTTTCTCCGGAAGGTAGCGGACGATCTTCTTGAGATCGTGGATGAAGCCCAAATCGAGCATCTGGTCGGCCTCGTCGAGGACGAGGATCTCGACCTGCCGCAGGTCGAGCCAGCGATGCTCGACCAGGTCGAGCAGGCGGCCCGGCGTGGCGACGAGGATGTCGACGCCCCGCGACAGGTCCTGCCTATTCGTGTTGATCGAGGTGCCGCCGAACACGGTGGCGACGCTCATGTGGCTGAATCGGCTGTAGGCGCGGGCGCTTTCGGCGATCTGCGAGGCGAGCTCGCGGGTCGGGGCGAGCACGAGCATGCGGCAGGCGCGGCGCTGCGGGCGCTTGCCGCTGTCGGCCAGCCGGTCGATCGACGGAAGCATGAAGGCGGCGGTCTTGCCGGTGCCGGTCTGGGCGATGCCGAGCAGGTCCTGACCCTTCAGCAGGATCGGGATCGCCTGCTCCTGGATCGGCGTGGAAGTGGAATATTCCTTCAGCGCAAGCGCCTGGAGGACGGGCTGCGACAGCCCGAGATTTTCAAAAGACATGGTAACTCACTTGTAACGTGCGACGCCCCCGCGCAGCCGAAACGGCGCGCGGAAACGCGGCGGGTGTTTGCCAACCCGCGTGAAAAGGGAAGACTTGGGAAATTACGAAACGGAGCCGGCCCACGAGGGGCGTTCACGCTGCAATGACGTTTCGCTGAGGGGCATATGGGGGAGAAGTGTGAACAAATCAAGTCGTGGCAGTCAGGAGACCGCTTCACCTTCCCCTCTCCCACAAGGGCGGGAGAGGAAAAGAAACGCCCTTAGCCCCCCACCACCCGCGCCAGCAGCCGGTCGATCGCCGCCGCCGCCTCCGGCTCGTCCAGCGTCGGGGCGTGGCCGACCCGCGGCACGGTGACCGCCTCCATCGCCTCGTTCCCGGCCAGCATCCGCTCCACCGTGGCGCCGCTCAGCAGGTCGGAAATCTCGCCGTGGACGACCAGCGAGGGCACGCCGTTCAGCGCCGCGAAGGCGGTCCACAGGTCGAACCCGCCACTGCTCTCCGGCGCCTTGAACGGCTCGGCGATGCGCATGTCGTAGTCGAGGGTGACCCGGCCGCCGGCGGTGAGCTTGCACAGCCGCTTGGCGTAGACCAGCCACTGGCCGATGTCCCAGTCGGGATAGCGGTCGCGCTGCATCTCGCAGATGGCGCGCGCCGCATGAAGCCAGGTCGGCCAGCTTTGCGAGCGGCCGACATAGGAGCGGATATGGTCGAGGCCCTCGGTTTCGAGCACCGGGCCGATGTCGTTGAGCAGGGCGGCGGCGATGCGCTTGTTGTCGGCCATCGCCAGCAGCATGGTGATGAGCCCGCCGAGCGAGGTTCCGAACAGGACGAAGCGCTTCAGGTCGAGCGCAGCGATCAGCGCCTCCAGGTCCTGCCAGTAGACCGGCGGCAGATAGGTCATCGGATCCTTGGCATAGTCGCTCTGGCCGCGGCCCCTCAGCTCGACGCAGATCAGCCGCCAGTCGCCCTTCAGCCGCTCGGCGACGCCTTCGAAATCGCGGGCGTTGCGGGTCAGGCCCGGGATGCAGATTATCGGCGGTCGCCGGTCGCCGCCGGGATAGTCGCGATAATGGAGGCGCAGCCCGTCGCCTGTGGTCCACCACCCGTCCGACCAGTCCGCCATTCCCTGCCCCCTTTTGCGGGGCATATTGCGGGGACGCGCCGACGCTTCAAGCTTTAGCTGGCGCTCACCGTGTTGCCGACGGTATTCAGGGTCGTGTTGATCGACGTGCCGAGGTTCTTGAAAGCGACGATGGCGGCGACGGCGATCAGCGTTGCGACCAGGGCATATTCGATCGCCGTCCCGCCGCGGCGATCGCGCAAGATGTTGCGAATTTGACGCATGCGGCTCTCCTGTCTGTGCAGAGATTGACGCGGAAGTGCTAATTGGCGGTTAAACTGCCGGCCGGAACCGCTCCGGCGAGCCAGGGTTTGGAGGCAATGCACCCCTTCAAGTCGCCCTACCGCCCCGAGCGCGCCATCCTCGAGCTGGGCGACGCCTTCTACGATCCGGTCGCGGCCGCGGACTTTCCGAAGGCGATCCTTCGCTTCCGCAACCGCCGCTGGGAGGAAGCGGTCGGGCTCGAGGGCCTGGACGAGCAAGCGTGGATCCGGCATTTCGCCCGCTTCGAGCCCCTGCCCGGCAGTCTCGAGCAGCCGCTGGCGCTGCGCTATCACGGCCACCAGTTCCGGGTGTACAATCCCGACATAGGCGACGGCCGCGGCTTCCTGTTCGCGCAGCTTCGCGACGGCGGGGACCGCTTGCTCGACCTCGGCACCAAAGGTTCGGGCCAGACGCCCTACAGCCGCTTCGGCGACGGCAGGCTGACGCTCAAGGGCGGGGTGCGCGAGGTGCTTGCGACCGAGATGCTCGAAGCGCTCGGGGTCGAGACGTCGAAGAGCTTCTCGCTGATCGAGACGGGGGAGGCGCTCGAGCGCAACGACGAGCCCTCCCCCACCCGCTCGGCCGTGCTGGTCCGCCTCCAGCACAGCCATATCCGCATCGGCACCTTCCAGCGCCTCGCTTATTTCAAGGACGCGGAGAACCTCACGAAGGTGACAGATTATTGCCTGCGCCATTATTACGGCGAGGAGCAAAGCGGCGAGGATGCGCCGGCGCGACTCCTCGCTCATGTCGCGCTCGAGGCGGCGCGCCTCGCCGCCTCCTATATCGCCGCCGGCTTTGTCCACGGCGTGCTCAACAGCGACAATATCGCGATCACCGCGCAGAGCTTCGATTACGGCCCGTGGCGTTTCACCCCGCATTGGGACGGCCACTTCACCGCCGCCTATTTCGACCATGCCGGCCTCTATTCGTTCGGCCGCCAGCCCGAGGCGATCCACTGGGACGTGCTCCAGCTCGCCGCCTCGCTTCGGACGATCGCCGACGCCGAAGCCTTGACGCCGGCGCTGGACGGCTTCCCCGCCGAGTTCCAGCGGCGGCTCGTCGAGGCGATCTTCGCCCGGCTCGGGATAAAGCCCGCCGAGCCGCAGCGCGACCCCGCCTTGCTCGCGGCCCTGGAGACGGCGCTGGCGGCCCGGACGGTCGAGATCGACCGTTTCTTCTTCGACTGGCGCGGTGGCCGGCTTCGCTCGCCGGGGCCCGCCAGCGAGGCTTATGCGGCCGAGCCGTTCGCCGCCTTCCGCGAGGCGATCGGCGGCTATGAGACGGTGGAGGACGCCACCGTCCATCCCTATTGGTCCGACGAAGCGCCCTGCTCGATGCATATCGACGAAGTCGAGGGGGTCTGGAGCCGAATCGACGAGGCGGACGACTGGGCCCCCTTCCATGAAAAGATCAAGGCCGTCAGGCGGATGGGCGAGGCGATGCGGACGGCTTGACCGCCGCAGCCAAAAATGGTGGGTCGTCGGCCATGGCGACCTTGACCTCGATCGAACCGGCCACGGGGGAAACGCTCTGGACCGGCGAGGTCGGCGACGTCGATGCCGAGGTCGGCCGCGCCCGCTCCGCCTGGGCGGCCTGGGCGGCGAGGCCGCTCGCCGTCCGCATCGAGACCCTGCGGCGCTTCGCCAACACCGTGCGCGGCCAGAAGGACGCGCTCGCCGACCTCATCGCCCGCGAGACCGGCAAGCCGCTCTGGGAGACCGCGACCGAGGTCGACGCGGTGGTGGGCAAGGTCGACATCTCCGTCAGCGCTTATTCCGAGCGCACCTCGCAGCGCCGCCTCGAAGGTGCGCTCGGCGCCCGGGTCGCGGTCCGCCACAAGCCGCACGGCGTGCTGGCCGTGCTCGGTCCCTACAATTTCCCGGCCCACCTGCCCAACGGCCACATCGTGCCCGCCTTGCTCGCCGGCAATGCGGTGGTGTTCAAGCCGTCCGAGAAGACGCCCGCGGTCGGTGAGTTGCTGGTCCGCCTCTACCACGAAGCCGGGGTCCCGGAGGACGTCGTGCGCTGCGTCCAGGGCGGAGTCGAGACCGGCAAGGCGCTCGCCGCCAGCCCCGGCATAGACGGCCTCCTCTTCACCGGCTCGGCCCGGGCCGGCCTCGCCCTCCACCGCCAGTTCGCGGAGACGCCGCACAAGATCCTCGCGCTGGAGATGGGCGGCAACAACCCGCTCGTCGTCTGGGACGCCAGGGATCTCGGCGCCGCCGCGGTGATCGCGGTCCAGTCCGCCTTCATGAGCTCAGGCCAGCGCTGCACCGCGGCTCGGCGGCT
>JAXDPG010000370.1:0-12259 GCA_034668485.1 Sphingomonadales bacterium | reverse complement strand
GATGTCGGCGGCGGTGACGTTGACCGACAGCCGCAGCCGCGACAGTGCCTCCGGCCACAGCGCCGCCTCCTGGATCGCCTTGCGCTGCACATGGTCGGAGAGCTGGGCGAGATAGTCGGAGCGCTCGGCGACGGTGAAGAGCGTGATCGCGCCAAGCTCGCCGAGCTGCGGGTGGCGCCAGCGGGCGAGCGCCTCGGCGCCGACGATCCGGCGGGTGGCGACCGAGACCTGGGGCTGGAACAATATCTCGATCTCGTCCTGGTCGAGCGCGCGCCGCAAATCGATCTCGAGCTGGTCGCCGAGCGCGCTGTCGCTGGCCGCGCCGGCGTCGACCACCTTGACCGGTCCGGCGTCGCTCGCCTTGGCCTCGGCGAGCGCGGCGCTGGCGCGGCGAAGCAGGCCGGCGGCATCCTCCCCCTCCTCGGAGGCGACCACCCCGACCCGGCTGCCCAGGGTGATGACATGGTCGCCCGACATGAACGGGCGGCCGAGCGCTTCGACCAGCTGGCCGGCGAGGAAGCGGCCCTCGCCGAGGCTGGTCGGAGCGGCGAGCAGGATGGCGAACTCGGCGCCCGCGATGCGCGCGACGAGGCGGCGGCGGCCGTCGGAATCGGCGAGCCGCTCGATCCGGCGGGCGGCCGCCTGGAGGACGGCGTCGCCGGTCGGCCGGCCGAAAGCGGCGTTGATCGTATCGAAGCGGCTGACCGCGAGCAGAAGCACGACGAGCGCCGGCCGGCCTTCCCCCGGCTGGTCGAGCTGGCGGGCGGTCCAGGCGCGGGCGGCGCGGCCGTCGCGCACGCCGGTCATCGGGTCCCGCGACTGCCAGGCGGCGCCTTCGAGGGGGACGATCGCCTCGGTCCGCCCGACCACACCTTCGCCCTCGACCCGGACGTGATGGGCGAGCCGGGCGCCATCGCTCCCTCCGTCGCCGGCATTGTCCTGGTGGGCGAAGGCGGTCGACTGGCCGGTGGCGAGCAGCCGGTCGATCGCGCCCCGCGCCGCCTTCCGGCCGTCCGGATCGAGCTTGCGGAACAGCTCCATCAGGCTGATCCTTTGCCCTGCTTCCTCGCCGAGGCCGGCCCTGCGCGCAAGCGCCGGACTCAGCTCGACGGTCTGCGAGCCCGGCTGCCAGCGCCAGGAGGCGCTGCCGGGCTTGCCCTTCTGCCCCTCCGGCTCGCCCCGGCGCAGCGGCCGGCGGCCGCCCACCCGCTCGGCGTGGCGATGGGCATATTGCAGCGCTGCAAGGAACTGGGCGTCGCTGAACGGGCTGACCAGGAAATGGGTGGCCCCGCCGGCATAGAGCTCGTCGAGCGCGTCCGCGTCGCCGCGCGAGAGGAGCACGAGCAAGGCGGCGGCATTGGCTTCGGCCGGATCGGCGAGGCTGCGCACGGCTTCCTGGCCCTCGGGCAGGGCGCCGCGCGCGTCGACCACGGCGACCGAGGCGCCCGAGGCGATGAAGCGGCTCTCGGCATTGTCCGCCCGCCGCGCCGCGATCGCCAGCCATCCGGCCCGTTCCGCCGTCGCGGTCAGCTCGTCGCGGTGGCGAAAGGAAAGCAAGAACAAAGGCGCGCCGGACCCCGCCATGCCCCCCTCTCCCTTCCCCGTCTGCGCCGCCTCGTAGCCCATCGGTCTACTCTGGGCCGAGAGGCTCAACAATCGGTTTAGAAGCGGGTCGGGCCGAGCGGTCTCTTTCCCCACTCGCGGGGATCCTTCAGCGTCCATTCCGATCGGCTTGCCATGGCGGCGGCGAGGCGAGGTCGGTCGGCGGCTCTGGGCGGGTCACCTCCCATCGCGCCCGTTCCAGCTGGCCGACGATATGATCGGCCACGGCGACATGGACCTGCGGCTCCTCGTCATGATCCTGCCGCTTCTCGATCGCCGCGATCTGATATTTTTCCAGCGCCCGCCAGATATGCTTCGGCATCACCCTCAGCCATACCCTAATGGCTCTTCCCAGCTCGGCGGGGCTCACGGCGATTCGCTTGTCCATGGGAGAACATATAGCGAACATTCGTCCGGCGGCCAGCCGCTTCTTGGCGGCGCGGCGCCTAGCGCCGGCCGCCGACCTTATCCTCGAAGTCAGGTCCTTCGGCGGTCGAGCGCTCATGAATCGCGAGTGCCAGCATCGCGCCGACCGCCAGGCCGATGACGTGCCCGACCATGCTCACGCCAGGCAGCAGCGAATAAGCCAGTCCAACGCACAGCACGAGGAGCAGTCCGGCGCGCGCCGGACGGCTTGCGGATCGGGCGCGGAAGACGAGCACGAGCGCGGCGGCGAGCAGGCCGAACATTCCGCCGGACGCGCCGACGGACACGCCCGAAGAAGGCCAGAGCTGGTGCTTGAGGAAGATTCCGACGCCGCTGGCGACCGATGCCGCGAAGAATATGAGGATGACCCGCCAGGCGCCCGCGCGACGCTCGACCACTGGCCCCGCTATTATCAAAAGTGCAACGTTCAGAACGATGTGGATGAGGTTGCTGTGAAGGAACCCGAAGGTCAGCAGGCGCCAATATTGGTGATGGAGCCCGCCGCTGTCGGGCAGTGCGCCGAGCCGGAGCAGGCCGGCGTCGTTGCCGGGCGCGGCCGTCCTCAGCTCGACGGCGAACATGGCGGCGATCGAAGCGAATAGGGCCGCCGACCCCGGATAGCCGGGACGGCGATAGGGTCGTCGAAGCTTCACGACCGCCTTTTCGGCTTCACCGCGGCGAAACTCCAGCGCCATCGGGAGGAGGCCGCAGGATGCCGGGAGCCGAGGCGGCCTCCGCCTCCCTTGCCCCCCCGTCCCTTCGCCCCTAGCAAGCAAGTCATGACGGCCAAAGCCGACCTCCCCACCGCCCTGCTCGCTTCGCCCGCCGAGGCGGCACAGGCGGCTGAAGGGATGTTGCGGGAGGCTTATGATTTCGTGCCGCTCGCCGAGGCGGAGCAGGTGATCGCGCTCGGCGGCGACGGCTTCCTGCTCTCGACCCTTCACGAAATGCTGGGATGCGGGCGGATCCTGCCGATCTTCGGGATGAACCGCGGCACGGTCGGCTTCCTGATGAACGAGTGGCGGATCGACGGGCTGCGCGAGCGGGTCAACGGTGCCAAAGCGGTATCGGTGGCGCCGCTCAGGATGGAAGCGGTCACGGTGTCCGGCCAGAAGGTGACCAGCCCGGCGATCAACGAGGTGTCGCTGCTTCGCGAGACTCGTCAGACGGCGCGGATCGAGGTCATCGTCAACGGCCGCACGGTGCTGCCCGAGCTGGTCTGCGACGGCGTGCTGGTAGCGACTCCGGCCGGCTCGACCGCCTATAATTTCTCCGCCCAGGGCCCGATCCTGCCGCTCGGCGCCAATCTCGTCGCTCTGACCCCGATCAGCCCGTTCCGGCCGCGGCGGTGGAAAGGGGCGCTGGTGCCCGACGACCTCGCCATCTGCTTCCGGGTGCTCGACGCCGAGAAGCGGCCGGTCTCCGCCGTCGCCGACCAGCGCGAGGTGCGCGACGTCGCCACGGTCGAGGTCCGGGTCGACCGGGCGCGGGCGCTGACCCTGCTGTTCGATCCCGAGCATGCGCTCGACGAGCGGATCTCGATGGAGCAGTTCGCCGCCTAAGCGGGCGCTCAAACCCTTGCCAGCCCGAGAAACCCGCTGCTATAGGCGCGCCTCGCCCGAGAGGCTGCTCCCCGGTAGCTCAGCGGTAGAGCAACCGGCTGTTAACCGGTTGGCCGATGGTTCGAATCCGTCCCGGGGAGCCACTCCTTAGCGCCGCTTCTTTCCGGCAGCCGCCCTGGGGAGAGGCCTCATCACCTTGTCGAGCACCGTGCGCGCCGCCTCCCGGCCGATGCGCTCCCCGGCCTCGTTGGAGAAGCGGTAGTGGACGCCGCCGTAGATGCGCGAGTCCGACACCTGCCGCGCCCATTCGTCCCAGCTCGGCAGCACCTGCACGGCCGAGAGCGGAATCACCTGCGAGCCGACCCGGACTCCGCCCGGCGGGCGGGCGCCGACCTCCGCGGTCATCACCTCGGCGATGGCCGCGGCGACGGTGCAATGGCCGCACGGATATTCGGGGAAGTTGGGCGTGGCGAGCAAAGGCACCCAGGCCGGGTCGAGCTGTGTGGCGTCGTTGCCGTCAATCGCCGCGTTGCGGATGGCAGTGATCGGGCGCCAGAAATTGTAATGGAACTTGGCCGCCACCATCGCCCCGGCCGAGTCGTCGAAGGCCATCTGGTAGAGGGCGAACATGCGGGCGTTCCTGACCGGCGTTCGGCCCGGCGCGTCGGCGGCGAGGCGCAGCGACGGCGTCATGTCGAACGCCTGGCGGTAGCGAGCGACCAGGGTCTGGAACGGCGTGCGCTCGCTGCTGGTCCTGCCGCCGAGGCGGCGCACCTCCTCGGCGTCGCGCGCCCAGACCGCGCTGGTCAGCGCCGGCGGCGGCGGCGGGCGAAGCGCCTCGACGCTGGCGATCGCCCAAGGCCGAAAGGCCGACATAAAGGGCTCGATCTGCGGCAGGCCGGTGGCGACCCATTCGCCCGGGGCCGTGCGCGGCCGGTAGGGCTCCTGAACGATGGCCGGATCGATGCCCCCGGCCGTCCGCGCGGCGGCGGCCGCGGCCTCGCCGATCTTGACTCCGGCCTCGCGCGCCGGCCCTTCGGGGACGGTCTGCATGGCGATGGCGTAGCTGTCGTCGAGCGCCGTCTTCTGGGCCGGATAATGGTCGCTCAGCACCCGGTAGGCGGCGGTAGCCGCGGCGGCATCCTGGGAGGCCGAGGGCTCGCCGGCGGGAAAGCCGAGATAGCTTTCGTAGCGCCGGTCGATCGCGTTCACCGCCTCGAACAGGGCGAGCGAAGCGCGGCTGAGAGCGCGCTGCTGATCCGGCGTGCCCGCCTGCCCGCCCGCTTGGGCGGCATTGGCGAGGCGGGCGCCGAAATCCCACCAGTCGGACACCGTGTCGGCCGCCGCCGGCTGGGCGGCGACGAGCGCGGCTGTCGCGGCGAATCCCAGATAAAGTCCACGCATTGTCTCTCTCCTCTTCACGTTTGCCCTTGGCTAATTCGTGTATTGGAGTATTACATTGGCAATACACCTGGGCTATGATCTGGGAGACCAAAGAGATGATCGCAGGTTGCATCGAGAAAATGCGGCAGGATGCGTGCGGCGGCTGCGAGCGCCGGGACGCCTGTGCCGAGCTGTTTCCGCAAGCGCTCGCTGCCATGTTCGGGCCGCGGCGGGAGCGGCGGGCGGCGCCCTCGAAAAACTCCTTCCTCTCCTTCCTCGGCGAAGTCGCGAAGGCGATGGACAGCCGGCCGGTCGAGCGCCCGCCGCCGCCGCCGCGGCGATTCCGAGGCGAAGTCGAGCGGCGGCTCGAATCGGTGCTCGGCTCGGGTGAGGTCGGCATCGACCGGATTGCGCGCGATCTCGGCACCAGCCGCCAGACCTTGTACCGGCGGCTGAAGAGCGAAGGGACGACCTACGAACGGCTGCTCGACGCTCTCCGCCGCCGCCTCGCCTTGCGCCTGGTGCGGGAGCAGGGGCTGTCGGTGAAGGAAGCCGCCTATCGGCTCGGCTTCTCCGACCCGGCCGCCTTCTCGCGCGCCTTCAAGCGCTGGACCGGATCGAGCCCCGGCGGGATGCGCACGCGCCACTAACGGCGAGGCCGGTCAATCCCGGTAGCTGACGGCTTGCCCTCGAGCGCGTCGGGATCGACAAGAGGGCGTGGACTCGGCGCCCCTCCTCCAGCTGAACGGCATCACCAAACGGCACGGCGCTGACGCGGCGCTGGCCGGTGTCAGCCTCGCCGTGCCCGCCGGGACCCTGCTCGCCCTGGTCGGGCCGTCGGGATCGGGCAAGACCACCCTGCTCAAGACGATCAACCGGCTGGTCGAACCCGACGAAGGCTCGGTTGTCCTGGCGGGCGAGGATGTCCGGGCGATCCCCGCCGCCTCGCTGCGGCGGCGGATCGGTTACGTCTTCCAGGGGATCGGCCTGTTTCCGCATCTCGACGTCGCCGAGAATATCGCCATCGTGCCGCGGCTGACCGGCGCCGGCGCGGCGGAGCGGCGGGCGCGCGCGCTGGAGTTGCTCGACCTGGTGGCGCTGCCGCGCGATTTCGCCTCGCGCTACCCTGCCGCCCTCTCGGGGGGACAGGCGCAGCGGGTCGGAGTCGCCCGTGCCCTCGCCGCCGAGCCGTCGCTGATGCTGATGGACGAGCCGTTCGGAGCGCTCGATCCGGTCACCCGCGACGAGCTCGGCCGCGCGTATCGAGCGCTCCACGAGCGGCTCGGCCTGACCACGATCATGGTCACCCACGACATGGCCGAGGCTTTGCTGCTCGCCGACCGGATCGTCGTCCTGATCGACGGCCGCATCCGCGCCGACGGGCCGCCGGCCAGCCTGCTCCGCGGCGACGGCGATGCCGGCGTGCGGGCGCTGATCGAGGTGCCGCGCCGGCAGGCCGAGCGACTCGCCGCTCTGGAGCGGGGAGGATGAGGGCGGCCGCCGCCGATGCGCTCGCGGCGCTTCCGGAGCTGGTCAGGGCCCATATCCTGCTGAGCGGCGCGGCAATCGCCATCGCCGTGCTGGTCGGCCTGCCGCTGGCCCTGTGGGCGGCGGGCCACCGCCGCGCCCGCATCCCCCTTCTCGCCTTCGTCGGGCTGGTGCAGACGGTGCCCGCGCTGGCGCTGCTGGCGCTCTTCTATCCGCTCCTGCTGCTGACCGGCGCCGCGATCCACGTCGCCCTTCCCGCTTTGGGGTTCCTGCCGGCGCTGATCGCGCTCAGCCTCTACGCCTTGCTGCCGATCGTGCGGAACGGAGTCGCGGCCCGCGAAGGGCTCGATCCCAGCGTGATCGAGGCGGCGGACGGGGTCGGCATGACAGGACGGCAGCGGCTCCTGCTGGTCGAGCTTCCGCTCGGCGCGCCGGTGCTGATCGCCGGCATCCGAACCGCCGCGGTCTGGACGATCGGCGCCGCGACGCTGGCCACGACGGTCGGCCAGCCGAGCCTCGGCAACCTGATCTTCTCGGGCCTGCAGACCGAGAATTGGATTCGCGTCCTGGTCGGCTGCGCGGCGGCGGCCGTGCTCGCGCTGGCGGCCGACGGCCTGCTCGCCCTTGTCGAGATCGGGCTGGCACGCCGTTCGCCGTGGCGCGTGCGCACCGGTCTCGCCCTGCTCGCCGCGGCCGTGGCGCTGGCGATGATCCAGCCGCCGCGCGGATCGTCCGAACGCATGATCGTCATCGGGGCCAAGAACTTCTCGGAGCAATATATCCTCGCCGCGGCGATCGCCGACAAGCTGCGCGCCGCCGGCTACCGGACCGAATTGCGCGAGGACCTCGGCTCGGCGGTCGCCTATCGCGCGGTCGCGGCGGGGGATGTCGACGTCTATGTCGATTATACCGGCACCTTGTGGACCAACGTCCTCGCCCGCACCGACATCCCGCCGGCGGCGAGGCTGCGGGCGGAGCTCGGCCGGGCCCTGGCCAGGCGGGACGGCGTCCGCATCCTCGGCACGCTCGGCTTCGAGAACGCCTATGCGCTGGCGATGAAGCGGCAGCGCGCGCAGGCGCTCGGCATCGGGTCGATCGCGGATCTCGCCCGGGCGGCGCCGCGCCTCCGCCTGGCGAGCGACATCGAATTCCTCAGCCGCCCCGAGTGGCGTTCGGTCGAAGCGGCCTATGGCCTGCGCTTCGGCGAAGCCCGCAGCTACAACCCGACCTTCATGTACCGCGCCATCGCCGACGGCTCGGCCGACGTCCTCTCCGCTTTCTCCTCCGACGGCCGCATCGCGGCGCTCGACCTCGTCACGCTGACCGACCCGAAAGGGGCGCTGCCGAGCTACGAGGCGGTGCTGCTGGTCTCGCCGAAGCGCGCCGGCGACTCGAGCTTCGCCGCCGCGCTGGCACCCTTGCTCGATTCCATTCCGATCGAGCGCATGCGCCGGGCGAATCTGATGGTCGACCGGGACGAGGACAAGAAGAGCCCCGAAGCGGCGGCGCGCTGGCTGCTCAGGCCGGCTCCAGCGCCTCGGCCTTCCGCGCCTCGGTCGCACTGACCTGGAAGTCGACCGGGGTGAAACCCTCGGCCGCGCCGCGGGCGCTTTGGGCGCCGCCCGGGAAGCCGCTGCGGTCGCTATAGTCGCGGCCGGTATTGCCCCTGCGCTCGGTATGCTCGGTCGTGAGGCTGGCGGCGGTGAGGATGTCGACGGCGGTGACTCCGGCCACTGCGGCGAGTGCGATCCAGGCGTTGCGGCGCTGCTCCTCGTCGGCTCCGCGCAGGCCCGCGGCGAGGGTGGCGAGGTCGACGACGTCGCCGGCGACCCGGCTCCATATCGCCGGCGCCGGCGTGTCGGATAGGGCCCAAATGCCGGCGCCGATCTCGCGGCCGCCATAGGCCTGGAGCAGGCGCTCGCGGCCTTCGAGGCCGAGCGCGCGGGCGAGCTTGCCAGGGGCAAGGATCTCGGCGACTCCGAGGGCAAGCGAGAACCAGCCGAGGCCTCGGGCAACCCGGTCAGAGGTCGTCATGCTGCGGTCGGGGCGGCTGGTGTCGAGGGTAGAGATGGGGTTCATGGCTTCCTGTCCTTTTCTACTTTACCCGTCATGCGGGGCTTGACCCGGCATCCACCTTCTTCCCGGGCCGCGGTTCCAAGAAGGCGGACCCCGGACCGAGTCCGGGGTGACGACGACCTACGGCTTCAGCACCACTTTGACGCAGCTGTCCTGCTTCTGCTCGAAGACCCGGTACATGCCCGGGCCTTCCTCGAGCTTCGCGGTGTGGGTGATGACGAACGAGGGATCGATCTCGCCCTCGTCGATGCGGCGGGTGAGGTCGTCGGTCCAGCGGCGGACATGGGTCTGGCCCATTCGGAAGGTGAGGCCCTTGTTCATCGCCATTCCGAAAGGGATCTTGTCGACCAGCCCGCCATACACGCCCGGGATGGAGAGGACTCCGCCGCCGCGGCACACGTAGATCATCTCGCGAAGCACATGGGCGCGGTCGCTGGCCATCATCGTCGCCTGCTTCACCCGGTCGATCATGCCGTCGAGGTGCGAGGAAGCGTGCGCCTCCATCCCGACCGCGTCGATGCACTTGTCGGGGCCCTTGCCGCCGGTGAGGTCGTTGAGGCGCTCGAGCACGCTCTCGTCCTCGAAGTTGATCGTCTCCGCGCCCGCGGCGGCGGCCATGCTGAGCCGCTCCGGAAGGCGGTCGATCGCGATCACCGTCTTCGCGCCGAGCAGGACGGCGCTTCGGATCGCCATCTGGCCGACCGGCCCGGCGCCCCAGACCGCCACCACGTCGGTGCGCTGGATGTCGCACTGGACGGCGGCCTGCCACCCGGTCGGGAAGATGTCGCCGAGGAACAAAGCCTGCTCGTCGGTCATGCTGTCCGGGATCTTGATGTGGGTGGAATCGGCGAACGGCACGCGCAGATATTCCGCCTGGCCTCCGGAATAGCCGCCGGTGAGGTGGGTATAGCCGAACAGGCCGGCGGTGCGGTGACCGAACACCTTGTCCGCCAGCTCGCCGTTGCGGTTGGAGCGCTCGCAGAGCGAATAATTGCCGCGGCGGCACTGGTCGCACTCGTCGCAATTGATGGTGAAGGGGATGACGACCCGCTCGCCCTTGCGCAGCTTCGTCACCGAGCCGCCGGTCTCGACCACCTCGCCCATCATCTCGTGGCCGATCACGTCGCCCGGCTTCATCGCCGGGATCATGTTGTGGAAGAGATGGAGGTCGGAGCCGCAGATCGCGCAGCTGGTCACCTTGATGATGGCGTCCCGCGGATCCTCGATCTCGGGATCGGGGACGGTGTCGCACCTTATGTCCTGCTTACCGTGCCAGACGAGCGCTTTCATTGTGGCGATCTCCTTCGGACGAATTTTTGGACTCAAACGCTCACCGCTTCCTCCCGGGCCAGCAAACGGACGCGACCGCGCAACGTTCCGCCGCACGCTATCAAAACGGGCAAGTAACGATCTGAGAAAGCGCGGCTTTCCTGCCTTGCCCGGGCTGGAACCCCGGAGCCGTGCCGAGGGTTCAGGCGGCGAGTTTCACATAGGAGGCCTGTCATGGCGACCAACACGGATTCGAAGCAGAGCAACCGGTCGCGTTCGAGCGGCGGCAACAATGGCGGCGGTGCGACGAGGCGCGACAGCGAGGGCCGGTTCACGAGCGAGCGCAGCGCCTTTTCCTGGGGCGGCGGCAATGCGGGCGTGCTCGCCGGCGCGGCGCTGGCCGGCGCGGCGGTCGGCATCGCCGCCAATTTCGGCCGCAAGTTCCTGATGCAGATGCCGGCTGCGGCGGCCGGCGACTGGTTCGACGCCCTCAAGGCGGAGCATGCCGCCACCCTCGCCCTCTTCGATCAGCTCGAGGCGACCGACGACAGCCAGACGGCGATGCGCACGGCTTTGCTGATGAAATTGAAATATGCGCTGACCAAGCATGCGCATGAGGAAGAGGCGGTGATCTACCCGGCCCTTCGCCAGGCCAATTCGGCCCACGATGCCGACGCGCTCAATGCCGAGCACGGCTATGTGAAGACCTATCTCTACGAGCTGGAGAGTCTGGCCAAGGACAGCCCCGACTGGCTGGCCCGGGTGCGCGATTTCCGATCGATGCTCGAGGAGCATATCCGGATGGAGGAGGAAGAGGTCTTCCCGGCCTTCCGGCAGATCATGTCCGAGAAGCAGAATGCGAAGCTGACCAGCCTGATGAACAAGGAAGGTTTCAAGATGGCGTGAAGCGTCGTCCCAGCGAAGGCTGGGCCCCCGGGGGGTGAAAGGCTCCGGAGCCGGTTTTCCCTGGGATCCGGGCCTTCGCCGGGATGACGAGAAAGGGCCGGTGCGTCGTCGCGCACCGGCCTTCTCCTTTTCAGGCCAATTGCCCGTGGCAGTGCTTGTATTTCAGCCCCGAGCCGCACGGACAGGGCGCGTTGCGGCTGACCTGGGGGAGGTCCGCCTCGGCGATCTCGAACGAGCCGGCCGGCATCTCCGGCCGCGCGGCCTGAAGCGGCGGCAGGCGCGAGAGGATGGCGCCGGTGCCGGCGTCGATATCGGCCGTATCGTCCTCGCCCGTGAATGGGTCGATATGGTGAGTGATGAAGTCGGGCATGCCCTGCAGCTGGGGTAGCTCCTCCTCCGGCGGCGCCAGGCTGAAGGTCGCCCGGCTCAAGGTCCGGGTGACGTCTTCGCGGATCGAGGCGAGCATGCGCTCGAACAGCTGGAAAGCTTCGTGCTTATACTCGTCGATCGGCTTGCGCTGGGCGTAAGCGCGCAGGTGGATGACCTGCCTGAGAGCGTCGAGCATCGAGAGATGCTCCTTCCAGTGGTGATCGAGCGACTGGAGGAGGATGCTCTTCTCGATCTGGATGTAGGTCTCGGGCGGAAGGACCGACGCTTTCTCCGCGACCGTCGCGTCGGCGGCGGCCTGGAGGCGCTCGAGCAGAAGCTCGGGATCGACGGCTTCCTCCTGAAGCCATTCGTCGATCGGCGGCTGCAGGCCGAAGACGGTGTCGACGCGTTCCTTGAGCAAGGGGATGTCCCATTGCTCCGGATAGGTGTTGGGCGGGCAGGCTTCGCCGACGGTGGCGTTCACCGTCTCGGCGCGCATGTCCTCGACGACGTCGTTGACCGTGTCGGCATCCATGATGTCGGCGCGCTGCTCGTAGATGACTTTGCGCTGGTCGTTCATGACGTCGTCATATTCGACGACCTGCTTGCGGATGTCGTAGTTGCGCGCCTCGACCTTCTTCTGGGCGGTCTCGATCGCCTTGGAGATCCATGGGCTGATGATCGCCTCGCCGTCCTCCAGATTCTTGTTCATCAGCCGCGCGAACATGGTCTGCGGGCCGAAGATGCGCAGGAGGTCGTCGTCGAGGCTGAGGTAGAAGCGCGACAGGCCGGGATCGCCCTGTCGGCCCGAGCGGCCGCGCAGCTGGTTGTCGATGCGGCGGCTCTCGTGGCGCTCGGTGCCGAGCACGAACAGCCCGCCGGCGGCGATGACGCGCTGCTTCTCCTCCTCGACCTCCTGCCGGATCCGCTCGATCGCCTTGTCCTTCTCGGGGCCGTCCTCCACCTCGGCGAGCTCGTCGCCGACCCGGAACTCGAAATTGCCGCCGAGCTGGATGTCGGTGCCGCGGCCGGCCATGTTGGTGGCGATGGTGACCGCGCCGAAGCGTCCGGCCTGCGCCACGATATGCGCTTCCTGCTCGTGGTGGCGCGCGTTCAGCACCGCGTGCTTGACGCCCTCGCGATTGAGGAACTCGGACAGCAACTCGGATTTCTCGATC
>JAXDPG010000369.1:0-5233 GCA_034668485.1 Sphingomonadales bacterium | reverse complement strand
AAGAAAATGGGCCTTATCATCATGCTCGTCGTCGGCGCCGTCGTCGGCTGGCTCGCCGGAATCATCACCCGCAGCGGCGGCGGGCTCATCTTCGACATCCTCGTCGGGATCGCCGGCGCCCTGATCGCGGGCTGGCTGTTCGGCGGCGGCGCGTCGATCCTCAACGGGCCGCTCAACCCGATGTCCTTCCTCGACTCGCTGCTGGGCGCGGTCATCCTGCTCCTCATCGTCAAGCTCATCCGCCGAGCGACCTGACGGCGCCCGCCGCCCGCGGGTCGAGGGTCAGTCGGCCCCCGCCCCGGCGGCGATCGTCACGCCGTCGCGGCCGATCTCGATCGTGACGCCCAGGTGCCGGGCGACCTCGTCGATGAGGAAGGGCGGCGCCTTCACGTCCTGGCCGGGCCCCCGGCGCATGGCCATGTAGCGCGCCAGGTCCCGCCCCATGAAGGGCTGCGCCGGCGCCGGCCGGCCGAGCAGGGCGTTGATCCGGCCCTGCGCCTCCAGCGCCGCATCGAGCATCGCCTGGACGAAGCCCGCGAACCGGCCGAGGCGCGCCGCCAGCCCGGCCGCCAGCGCCTCGCCGTCCGGCAGGCCGTCGAGGCGGTGGGCGAAGGCCGATGCGAGCGCGGCCAGGGTCTCCGCGGGCAGCGGCGGCGGCTTCTCGTACAGGGACAGGAGCGAGCGATCGGGCTCGCGGCCGGTCAATCCGAAGCCGCATTGACGATAGAGGTCGTCATAGGCCGCGAGCCGGCTCCGGCTCAGCGCGTCCTCGGCCTCCCATCCCTCGGCGGGCCTCGACTCGCGCACCGAATCGAGGCCGGCGCGCAGAGCGGCCAGGCCGGGAGAATCGCCCTCCTCCGGCTCCGGCAACATCTGCCGGAGCGCGGCATGCGCCGCCCGCGACGCCGAGAAGAGCGAGAAGACCGACGCGAAGGCCTGCATCCCGGTCAGCGCATAGTCGATCGCGGGCTCGATCGAGTGGAGGGCGTCGGCCACTTCCGGATCGAGCGAGTCCGGCCAGCCGCCCTTGGGATCCTCGCCGTCGAGGATCACCGCGAGGAAATCGTCGATCATCGCCGGCGGGCCGGAGCAGACGCCGCGCTCGGTGCGGAAGCCGTTGGTGCGCTCGGCATAAGCGTGAAGCTCGGCGCCGGTCATCGGCGTGTCGCGCGAGCGCGCCGGCTCTCCTGCCGGAGCGAAGACCATGTCGTGCATCAGGGTCCGCGGCCCGTCGGTCAGCCGGAAGGCGGAGGACAAAGCCGGGTGCAGCCGCCCATTCTCGACCCGCCCCTCGCGCCGCATCAGCAAATAGGAGGGCAGGGCCATCACGCAGATCGTCATCCGCTCGATGTCGCCGACCGTCCAGCCGCGCTCGCCCACCGCCGGATAGCGGGCCCGGTAGGCATCGCTCACCCGGCGCACCACCACCATCATCTGCCGCCAATAGGTGCGCATGATCCGAAGCGCCGTCACGTTCATCGGCAGATCGGGCTGGTAGCGGCTTCCCGAATAGGGGCAGGTGCGCCACAAAGTCGGCCGCTCGAGCCGCATCAGCGGCGGGAAGACGTTGGCCTCGCCGACCTGGCGGTCGTCGGCGTCGAGATACATGTGCGCGACCCGGAAGACCGGGACGACGAGCTCGAGATAGCCGGTCTCGAGCGTCTTGCCCGAGATCGTTCGGACGACGCCGTCGCGCTCGTCCCAGGTGTGCGGGCGGGTGCAGCCGGTCGGCTCAAGCGGCGATTCCCGATCCTCGTGGCGAAGCGGCCCGGGCAGGTCGTCCGCCTCGTCGGCACGGTGCAGCACGCCGGCCTCGACGAGCTGCTCGAGCATCTCGCGCACCTTCGTCCACGCCACGGCCCCCCATGAGACGGCGTCCCCGGCGCGGAACCGCGATTGCGAGGCCAGGGTCTCACCGAAGGCGAAGAAGGCCGGATCGTCGAACCTGATTTCCTTGTCGCGATAGAAAAGCCGCAACGCCCGCGGCGCCCCCGTCTCCTCCCAATATTGCGCGAAAGCCCCTTTCGACAGCGGGAAGACGAGCTCGTCGTCGGGGTGCAGCCTTCGCCGCCCGGCCTCGGTCAGGCGCTCGCCGCCGTGGTCGTTCGGGGCGGGATCCGGCAGGATGTCGGTGGCGAGCTCGGACATGGGCCATCGTTACTTCGCGCCGTCCGGCAACGTCTTGAACGCCATGAACCTGCGGCCGTTTGCGGGACGGCGGCGCCTGCAAATGCTCCGTTCGGAGCCGATAGGTCTTGAAAAGCGGATCAAAGCACCGCTTTGATCGCGTCCGTGACGCTCGCCTCCCAGATCGACCGCTACATAGCGCGCCTGATCCTCGTGCCCCTGCTCGCCACCCTGGCGCTGGCTTCGATGCTGCTCGTGCTCGACAAGATGCTGCGCCTGTTCGATTTCGTCGTCAGCGAGGGCGGACCGGTCGGGGTGGTGTGGCGGATGCTCGCCAACCTCGTTCCCGAATATCTGGCGCTCGGCATCCCCCTGGGACTGCTGCTCGGCACCCTCCTCGCCTTCCGCAAGCTCGCTCTGTCGACCGAGCTCGACAGCCTGAAGGCGGTCGGGCTCGGCTATACGCGGCTGGTCCGGGTCCCCTATATCTTCGCTCTCGCTTTGATGGCCCTGAACGTCGCCATCGTCGGCTTCGTCCAGCCGGTCGCCCGCTACGGCTATCAGCAATTGAGCTTCGATCTGAGGTCGGGGGCGCTCGGGGCGTCGATCAAGGTCGGCGAGTTCACCAACCTCGGCAAGCGCATGACCTTGCGGGTCGAGCAGAGCGAGGACAAGGGGCGGCTGCTCCACGGCGTCTTCGTCCGCGCCGAGACCCGCGACGGCCGGACGATCGCGGTCACCGCCGATCACGGCACCTTCCTCGCCACCGACGATCCCGACGTCATCCTCCTGAGGCTGTCCAACGGCCGGCTGGTCCACAATTCGCCCAAGTACAAGGCGCCGCGGGTGCTGAGCTTCAAGATCCAGGACCTTCCGGTCGACCTGCCGGCCGTCGCCCGCTTCCGCGGCCGCGGCCGCGGCGAGGAAAGGGAGATGACCCTCCCCGAATTGTTCCGGACCGGCGGCGCCCGGACGGTGCCGCCGGCGACCCGCAACGCGGTCAGGGCCAATTTTCACTATCGGGTGGTGGAGATCGTGATGATGCTTCTGATGCCGCTTCTCGCGGTGGCGCTGGCGGTGCCGCCCAAGCGCAGCACCTCGGGCCTCGGCATCTTCCTCGCCATCATCATGGTCGTCGCCTATCACAAGGTGAACCAATATGCGCAGGAGATGGCCGCCCTCGGGCGGATGCATCCCGTCCCCGCTCTATGGACGCCCTTCTTCCTGTTCGCGGCCCTGATCCTGTGGATGTACTGGACGCTCGCCTACAAGCCGGGCGGGCAGCCGATCGGCGCCCTCGAGCGCGGCTTCGCCAAGATCGCCAAGGGTTTCGGCCGCCTTCTTCGGCTCGGCGGCGGCGGCGGACGCCCGGACTCGGTGCCGGCCGAATGATCAATCTGAACTTCTTCCCGTCGAAGCGGATCGCTTTCTACATGGCGCGGATGTTCGTGCTCCGCTCGCTCGCCGTGCTGGCGGCGCTGGTGCTGGTCCTGATGACCCTCGACCTGCTCGGCGAGGCGGCCGACATCCTGCGGGCGCCCGGCAACGGCGATGCCGAGCTGTGGCGCTACGTCAGCCTTCGGGTCCCGCAGCTGATCTCGCGCTTCCTGCCTTTCTCGGTCCTGCTCGGCACCCTGATCACGCTCGCCACCTTGAACCAGAACAGCGAGGTCGTCAGCATGAAGGCGGCCGGCATCTCGGCCCACCAGATCATCGCGCCGCTCGTCGTCGCCAGCCTCGCCATCGCGGCCGTGAGCTTCGCCTTCAACGAGCGGGTCGTGACCCGCGCCACCGAGACCCTGAAAAGCTGGGAGAAGGTCGATTACGGCCCGGTGCCCCGCGACAGCGGTATCCGCCCCAACGTCTGGGTGCGCTGGGGCGACGACCTCATCATGGCGCGCGAGGTGAGGGGGCAGGGCGATATGACGACGCTCAGCAACCTCGCCATCTACGACCGCCATAACGAGACTCTGAAGGCGATCGTGACGGCGAAGCGCGGCGTGCGCCAGGGCGACGGCTGGCGCCTCGAGGGGGTCGAGACGTTCGACGTCGATTCGGGCATCACCCGCCGCGCCGAGACGGCCCCCTACGGCCGGGGGCTCGACCCCAACCAGTTCACGCTCGCCCACGTCTCCGCCGACGAGCAGGATTTCGCGACCCTCAGGGATTCGGTGCGCCAGCTGAAGCTCGCCGGCCGTCCCACCGCGGAGCTCGAATCGGGCCTCTGGCACAAGCTCTCCGGACCGCTCTCGGCGGTGCTGATGCCTTTGCTCGCCGGAGTCGCCGCCTTCGGCCTCGCCCGCTCGGGCCAGCTCTTCCTTCGCGCCATCCTCGGCATGGCGCTGGGCTTCGCCTATTTCGTCGCCGACAATTTCGCCCTCGCCATGGGCAATCTCGGCGCCTACCCGCCCTTGCTCGCCGCCTGGGCGCCGTTCGTCCTGTTCCTCCTGATCGGCGAGACGGTGCTGATCCGGACGGAGGAATGATGGGCGCTTGCCAATGTCTCTTCCGCACCCCCGAGGTGGCTAAACTATTCGCTGCGTGCTACAGCCTTTCCATCACCTGATCGTCCCGCAAGCATCCCGTGACAGAGAGACCCAGTGCTCCCGCTTGCACTCGAGGTGAATCCCATGGAACGCACATATTGGCTCGGCCGAAAGCGCGCGTCCGTTGCGAACGCGCGGCGCGCAACGAGCGCAGAATCGCGGCTCGTCCATCTCGATCTTGCCGGACGCTACAGCATCAAGGTCGCGCTGACCTGTCCCGCGCCCGCTGGACGCGAAGCGCAAGTGGCGCTGGCGCTACCGCAAGCCGAGCGCGGCGATGCCCGGCATTACGAGCGGCTCGAGACCGGCGCGCGCTGGCTGGCTTCGCGTTCTTCCAGCGAGGCGGAGCGGCACGAGCATCTCGCCATGGCGACGAAATATGCACGTCTGCGAGTCGACGCGGCCGATGTCGGTGACTCGGTCGCGCGGGTCAGGCCCACCCGGAAGGCGCGAACATGAGCCTGCACAATTTGTTCGGGCGCCATTTGCCGGACCATGTCGCCAGCCGCTGGGATAACGGGCGTTTCGTCACCCGCTGCACCATCTGCCATGCGGCGATG
>JAXDPG010000368.1:0-16421 GCA_034668485.1 Sphingomonadales bacterium | reverse complement strand
GGCGCCCTGACCGGCTTCTTCCCACAAAGCCGGCGCGGAGCCGAGGAATTTCTCGCCTCGGGCGAGGCGAGCCCGGAGCAGGCGGCGGAGATCAAGGGCGATTTCGCCGCGATGGACGATGCCGCCTCGCTCAGGCCGACCCGGCCGGTGGTCCGCTCGGGACCGGTGCGGATCGCCGGACGGAGGCTGCAGCTGAACCTTGCCCGCTTCGCCGCGACCGAGGGGGACGTCTGGCTCTACGATCCGCGAACGAAGCTGCTGGTCGCCGGGGATCTGGTGGTCGGGCCGGTGCCCTTCTTCGACACCAGCTGTTCGGAGGGCTGGCGCCGGGCGCTCGACGCGCTCGCGGCGACTCGGTTCACGATCCTGGTCCCCGGCCATGGCGAGCCCATGACCCGGCCTCAATTCCTGCAATGGCGCTCGGCTTTCGGCCATCTGCTCGACTGCGCCGCCTCGGCCCGCTCGAAAGCGGAGTGCATCGCCGGCTGGAAGCGCGACGCCGCGGCCTTCATTCCCGATGGCGACCGGCGGATCGACGGGATGGTCGGCTATTATCTCGACAGCCGGCTTCGCGCGGCGCCTGCGGAGCGGGAGAAATATTGCAGGCCGCTTCGCTAGGCAACCGCCTCCAGCGCCTCGCGTATCCGCGCCATGTCGCGCGCGAAGCTGAGGCGAAGCGCCTCGTCGTCGAGACCGGAGCGCTCGACCACCATCGGCATCGACAAACCGACGCGCAGGGTGGCGCCCCAGCTCCCGTCCGCCAGCTTCACGCATTTGACCGGCTGGCCGAGGCGGACGCCGCGCTCGACCATGGCCTTGTGCCAGCGCGTCGAATCCTCGAACGTGGCGCCGCCGCCGCCGAGCCCGCTGAGGTCGAGGGTGGACAAGGTGCGCATCTCGATGGGATGCGTATCCGCCGTCTCCTTCTCGCCCGGAGGGTAGGGGGCGACCCGATGGGCCGGCATGCGCTCGATAATCTCCTCGCGCACCGCCTGGTGGAAGCAGAGGATGATCCTTGTCGCTTCCTCCCCGCTGAGCCGCCGGAAGCGCTCCAGCTCGAAGATCGAGGCTTCGAGACGGAGCAGGAGGCCGGGATTGGCGCCGTCCTCGAGGGCGTCGGCGCCCGGCCAGCCGGCCGGCCATTCGCCGCGGCGGAAGATCGTCGCCAGCCCTCCGGCCAGCGGCCGCGATTCCTCATGGAAGCGCCGCGGGATCAGGGCGAAGCCGCTGAACGGAGGCCCGCCCATGAACTTCGAGCCGGTGACGAAGACGATCGCCTCGCGCGCCACGTAGTCGGCGATAGCCTTGCGGGTGATCCGGGCCTGGCAGGCGTCGATCACGAAGGTGATCGAGGCGCCGTGGGTCTCGTGAAGCCGGTCGATGTCCTCCAGCGAGGGGAGGATCAGCCCCGTCTTCGAGCCGTGGACGGCGTGGACGAGGACGTGGCGCGCCTCGGCCTCGGCGGCGCGGATCGCCGCACCCATCCTCGCGGCGATCTCGGCCGACGCACGGGCGCGGCCATGGGCGTCGCGGACGGGCACGTCGATCATCTCGACATGGGTCTCGCCGAGCCCCGGCACCGGATCGCCGGGGACGGTGGCGAGGCCGAGCGCGGTCTCGCGCGCGAAATAGCGGCCGTAGGCCGAGTGGATGCAACCGCTGCCGACCTCGTCGGCGCCGAGCAGGATATTATGGGTGCCGGCCGGACCGCGCCCGGCCGCGCAGGCGAGGCCGACATATTCGAGGTCGGTGCCGGACGGCGCGAAGACGATTTCGACGTCGCCGGCGATGCCGCAGGCGCGGCGGATTCGGCCGCGAAGACGTTCGAGAGCGTCGGCATAGGCGCCGGCCGAGGTCGCCGAGTCGATCCCCAGCCCACCGACATGCGCAAAGGCGGCGGCCGAGATGTCGTTCGCGGTCGACGAGGCGTAGGCGAGCGCGCCGCTCGGCCGAGGCACCGAAAAATAGCGATAGAGACCGGTCCCGGGGTCCAGCACGATGCGCGCGTCGCCGCCGGTGGTCATCAATCGGGTGAGGTCGGACGCGGTCACTGCAACGCTCTTGGCCTGAGGCTCCGGCGGTCCTATGGCCGCCGCGCCCTCCCCTGAAAGGCTAAGTCCCGCGTGTCAAACATCCGTCCGCTCATCCTACCCGAGGAAGCCAGAGAGAGGCTGCGCATCCTGTTCATCGCCAAGCACGCTTTGTGGAAGGGCGGCCTTCACCCCGAGGACGGCAACCACGCCCTCTACCATGTCGAGGTGCGCGAGATTCTGAAGGGCCTCGGCCTCAACCTCGTCCTCGCCGACCGCTACGACGCCTTGTTCGAGAAGCCCGACGTCGACTTCGTCTTCCCCTTGCTCAACCGCGGCGGCTTCCTCAACAGCGAGATGATGCTGCCTTTGCTGTGCACCCGCCACGGCCTCCCCTTCCTCGGCGCCAGCCCGATCCTCAGGGGCATGTCGGACGACAAGCATCTGACCAAGATGGCGGCGGCGGCGCGCGGCATACCGACCGCGCCCTGGGCGATCTACCGCCGCGGCGCGCCGGTCGATCAGGCGCGCTGCCCGGCCGGCGAGCGGATGGTGATCAAGCCCAACGCCTCGTCGGCGAGCTGGGGCGTCCAGGACGCGCACGACTGGGCCGGAGTGGAGAAGGCGATCGCGGGTATTCACGCCGAGGGTCATGACGCGATCGTCGAGCCGTTCCTCAACGGCAGCGACGTCGAGGTGCCGGTGATCACCATCGGCGGCGAACCCGTGATCATGCCGATGATGCTGTTCGAGCAGGCCGACCCCTCGCACCTTCGCACCTATTACGAGAAGCGCGACCTCGTCGACCGAAGCCAGAAATACCAGCTGGTCGAGTTCGACGACGAGGAGTGGATGCCGGTGATCGCGGATTATACGAGGCGCATCGCGGAGGAGTTCCGGCCGTTCGATTACGGCCGCTTCGAGTTCCGTTTCGACCGCGCGGGCGGCAAGGTGCAGTTCCTCGAGATCAACCTCAACGCGAATTTGTGGTCGCAGAAGGTCTACGGGCGATCGGCGGCGCTGGCAGGCCTCAGCCAGGAGCAATTGATCGAGACGATCCTGGCGGAGAGCCTGAGGCGGCACGGGCTGCTTTGAGCCGTCGCCCAACGGGAAGCTGGGGCCGCAGCGGGGGAATTCGCAGGCGCCTTTCACCCGCCGGGATGCCAGCCTTCGCTGGCATGACGAGGAGTTGAGCCCCCTGCGCAGACCCGCTAAGCGGGCGCCAGCAAAGGATTGAGCATGGCCGAATTCGCCCTTCCGAAGAACAGCCGAATCCAGAGGAAGGGCCGCACCTTCACCGACCCCGCCGGGCCCGGCCGGACGCGCAAGTTCACCATCTACCGCTACGATCCCGACGCGGGCGAGAATCCGCGCTACGACAGCTATGAGCTCAACTTGGACGCGACCGGGCCGATGGTGCTCGACGCCCTGCTCAGGATCAAGAACGACATCGATCCGACCCTGACCTTCCGCCGCTCGTGCCGCGAGGGGATTTGCGGTTCCTGCTCGATGAACATGAACGGCAGGAACGGCCTCGCCTGCACTACCGCGATCGAGGATTACAAAGGTGAGATACGGATCACGCCGCTGCCGCATATGGACGTGATCAAGGACCTGGTCCCCGATTTCACCCACTTCTTCGCCCAATATGCCTCGATCGAGCCCTGGCTGAAGACAGCGACTCCGCCGCCGTCGGGCAAGGAAAGGCTCCAGTCGCCCGAGGACCGGGCGAAGCTCGACGGCCTCTACGAGTGCATCCTTTGCGCCTGCTGCTCCTCCTCATGCCCGAGCTATTGGTGGAATTCGGACCGCTTCCTCGGCCCCGCCATCCTCCTCCAGGCCTATCGCTGGCTCGCCGACAGCCGCGACGAGATGGCGGGCGAGCGGCTCGACGAGCTCGAGGACCCGTTCCGCCTCTATCGCTGCCACACGATCATGAACTGCGCCAACGTCTGCCCCAAGGGCCTCAACCCGGCCAAGGCGATCGCCGAGACCAAGAAGCTGCTCGTGGAGCGGGCGGTTTGACGCGCGAGTCGCCCCAGCGAAGGCTGGGGCCCCAGCGAGAGCTCGCGCCGCGCTTTTCACCCCCTGGGGTCCCGACCTTCGCTGGGACGACGGCGTCATGACCGAACGCCGCCTCCACCCCCTCATCCGCCACCAGCCCGATCCCGACCATCCCGGCTGGTGGACCTGGGACCTGCCGAGCGGCGATAATCGCTTCAACGCCACGCTCGGCAAGCTGCTGGTGCGCGGCGAAGGTGAGGGGAGGTCGCGCTGCCGGATGTTTCCGGACGTCGGCCAGAGCAATCTCGGCAACATCGTCCATGGCGGCGCCATCCTCACTTTCATCGACATGGCGATGTTCGCCGGCGGCTATGCGGCGGGGGCGAGCCTGGGGCCGTCGGTGACGCTCGACCTCTCGGCGCAGTTCCTGTCCGGCGCCAGGCTCGGCCCTCCGCTCGACTGTTCGGTCGAGCTGCTTCGCGAGAGCAAGCGGCTGGCGGTGATGCGCGGGCTGGTCGAACAGGAGGGGGAGATCGTGGCGTCCTGGTCGGGGACGCTTCGGAAGCTTTCGCGGTGAGCGACGTCGCCAGGCGCTATCGGGCGCTGCTGGAGGCCGGCGAACTGCGACCCGATCCGGACCAGGCGCGAGCGGTGGCGGTGCTCGACCGGCTCGCCGTGGAGCTGCGGCCCAGGCCGGGCAAGGCGCCCTGGATCCGCCTCTTCGGCAAGCCGCCGCCGGCGCCGCGCGGCGTCTATCTCTGGGGCGGCGTCGGGCGCGGCAAGTCGATGCTGATGGACCTCGCCTTCGGGGCGATCGACGCCGAGGCCAAAAGGCGGGTCCACTTCCACGAGTTCATGCTCGAAGTGCACGACCGGCTCCGCGGCGAGCGGGAGAAGGAGGAGGGCGATCCGATCCCGCCGGTGGCGCGGGCGATCGCGGCGGAGGCGCGGCTCCTCGCCTTCGACGAGATGGTGATCAACAACCCCGCCGACGCGATGATCCTGTCGCGCTTGTTCGGCCAGCTTCTGGAGCAGGGCGTAACCGTCGTCACCACGTCGAACCGCCCGCCGAGCGATCTCTATCCCGGCGGCCTCAACCGCGAGCTGTTCCTGCCCTTCATCGACCTGATCGAGCGCGAGCTGGACGTCGTTCCGCTCACCGGGCCCACCGACTACAGGCTGGAGCGGCTGGGCGGCTTCCCGACCTGGTACGTGCCGAACGGGCCCGAGGCGACCCGGGCGCTCAGCGCCGCCTTCTTCCGGCTCACCGACTATCCGCCCGAGGACCGCTCCAACGTGCCCTCGGAGGATATCCCGGTCGCCGGCGGGCGGTTCCTGCACGTGCCCAAGAGCTTCAAGGGCGTCGCGGTCTTCTCGTTCAAGCGGCTGTGCGGCGAGCCGCGGGGGGCGGCCGACTATCTTGCCGTCGCGCGGCGCTATCACAGCGTCATCATCGTCGGCATTCCGGTGATGGGCCCCGACAAGCGCAACGAAGCGGCGCGCTTCGTCACCCTGGTCGACGCCCTCTACGAGCATAAGGTGAAGCTGCTCGCCGCCGCCGACGCCGCGCCGGAAGCGCTCTATCCGGCGGGGGACGGGGCATTCGAGTTCCAGCGCACGGCGTCACGCCTGATCGAGATGCAGTCGAAGGACTATCTCGCGGCCGGCCACGGCGAGGATTAGAAGCGCACCGCCAGGTCGACGCCGCCGCCATGGGCATCGCCCCAGGGCAGTATTCGAACGCGATCGTCGCGCGGCGAGGTGAGAAGCCAGCCCGCCGCCTCCCCGATCGCCGCGCCGGCGACGACGTCGTGCCAGAAATGCTTGTGCGCCTCGACCCTGGCGACTCCAACGAAGCCCGCTACGAAAGTCGCTGGGATCCCGACCTTCCAGCCGTAGCGCTGCTGCAGCGTCGCCGCGGCGGCGAAGGAGGCGGAGCTGTGGCCGGAGGGGAAGCTTCGGCGGTCGCTGCCGTCCGGCCGGCGCTCTGCGACGGCGAGCTTGAGCGTCTCCGTCGCCAGGAAGGCGGCGCCGAGGCTTTCGCCGGCCTGGAGCGCGCCCTTGCCGTCGCCCTTGAGCGCCGGGACCCCCAAAGCCGCGGCGACGAGGATCCCTTCGCCCGCGGTGCCGGCATCGTCCCAGCCATTGGCGCCGGCGGGGACGGCGACGGCAAGGGCGGGAGCCGCAAGGGCGAAGGCGAGCGGACGCATTGGCCGCTTGTAGCCGAGCCGGGGCCGCCGCGAAATCGCCGTTGACGCTCGGCCGGCCGCGGTCCAGCTTCCGCCGCGCTTATTCCAGCCGGAGTCCCCCTTATGCGCGTCGCCCTCGCCCTTTCCCTCGGTCTCCTCTCGACCGGCGCGCTCGCCGCCTCGCCGGTAACGCTGACGGAGCCGCTGCCCCGGCCCGGGGACCGCTGGCAGGCCAGGGCCCACGAAATCTTCCAGCACGCGATCGAGATCCCGACCGTCGAGGGTCGCGGCAAGGTGCCGGAGCTCGCCCAGTATCTCGCCGATCAATATAAGGCGGCGGGCTGGGCGGAATCCGACATCCACGTCCTTCCCTATGAGGGCAATCCCGGGAACCAGACCGCGGCTCTGGTGGTGCGCTGGCCGGCGGCCAAGCCGTCGGGCAAGAAGCCGATCCTGCTGATGGCCCATATGGACGTGGTCGAGGCCAAGCCCGAGGATTGGTCGACGGACCCGTTCACGTTCTTGGAGAAGGACGGCTATTATTACGGGCGGGGCACCAGCGACATCAAGGAAGGCGTCACCGCCGTCACCGTCGCCCTGCTTCGGCTGAAGGCGGAGGGCTTCAAGCCGACGCGCGATATCGTCGTGCTGTTCACCGGCGACGAGGAGACCAGCGGCAAGGGCGCCGAGCTTGGCGCGACCGAATGGAAGAAGTGGACCGACGCCGACTTCGCCCTCAATTCGGACGGCGGCGGCGGCGGCTTCGCCGCGGACGGACGGCCTTTGGGCTTCACCCTCCAGACCGCCGAGAAGACCTTCTCGATGTACACCTTCACCGTGCGCAACAAGGGCGGCCACAGCTCCAAGCCGCGGCCGGACAATGCCATCTACCAGCTCGCCCACGCCCTCGAGCGGCTCGAGGCCTATCGGTTCACGCCGATGCTGAACGAGACCAGCCGCGCCTATTTCGGCGTTCGGGAGAAGGGCGAGAAGGGGCCGCTCGGCGACGCCATGCGGGCCTGGCTCGCCAATCCGAACGACGGCAAGGCCGCGGACTTCATCGAGGCCGATCCCGGGGAGGTCGGCCTCACCCGCACCCGCTGCGTGGCGACGCGGCTCGCCGGCGGCCATGCCGACAATGCCCTGCCGCAGCTGGCGCGGGCGACGATCAACTGCCGGATCATGCCTGGAACCGAACCCGCCGCGGTCCGCGACGAGCTGGAGCGGGTGGTCGCCGATCCGGGCGTGGTGGTGGAGCGGACCGACAACCAGGCGATGTCGCTCGCCTCGCCGCTCCGGCCCGACGTGGTCGCCGCCTATACGGCCGCGATCCACAAGCGGCACCCGGATTCCCCGATGATGCCGGAGATGAGCACCGGCGCCAGCGACGCCCGCCCCTTCCGGGTCGCCGGCATCCCGGTCTACGGCGTCGACGGCAGCTGGGGCATCGTCCCCGACGACCTTCGCGCCCACGGCCGCGACGAAAGGCTGCCGGTCAAGGCGCTCTACGACGACGTCGACCATTGGGTCGACATGCTGAAGGCGCTGGCGGGGAAGTGATCGTCGTCATCCCAGCGAAGGCTGGGATCCCAAGGGGCGAAATGCGTTGGCGTTCTTCACTCGCCGGGGCCCCAGCCTTCGCTGCGGCGACGATCCCTACACACCCGGTTGCCCCCTCCGGCCTTCGGGTCTAAGCGGGCGCCGCATCCCCTCGGCCGTGCCCGCGGCCGCCCCGCTTTGATGAAAGAAAGGCTGGAGCAGCCCTTATGGCTCGCAAGAAGATCGCGCTCATCGGCGCCGGAATGATCGGCGGCACGCTCGCCCACCTCGCCGCCATCCGCGAGGTGGGCGACATCGTCCTCGTCGACGTCGCCGAGGGCATCCCGCAGGGCAAGGCGCTCGACCTCGCCCAGGCCGGTCCGGTCGAAGGCTATGACGTCAAGCTCACCGGCACCCAGGATTATGCCGACATCGCCGGCGCCGACGTCTGCATCGTCACCGCCGGAATCGCCCGCAAGCCGGGGATGAGCCGCGACGATCTGCTCGGCATCAATTTGAAGGTGATGAAAGCGGTCGGCGAGGGCATCAGGGCGCACGCGCCCGACAGCTTCGTCATCTGCGTCACCAACCCGCTCGACGCGATGGTCTGGGCGCTGCGCGAATTCTCTGGGCTGCCGCACCATCGGGTCGTCGGCATGGCCGGAGTCCTCGACAGCGCGCGTTTCCGCCACTTCCTCGCCGAGGAGTTCAAGGTCTCGGTGGAGGACGTCACCGCCTTCGTGCTCGGCGGCCACGGCGACACGATGGTGCCGGTGCCGGCTTATTCGGCGGTAGCCGGAATCCCCGTGCCCGACCTGATCAAGATGGGCTGGTCGACCCAGGAGCGGATCGACGCCATCGTCCAGCGCACGCGCTCGGGCGGCGGCGAGATCGTCGCCTTGCTGAAGAGCGGCTCGGCCTATTACGCGCCGGCGACGAGCGCGATCATGATGGCCGAGAGCTATCTCAAGGACAAGAAACGGGTCCTCCCGGCCGCCGCCTATCTCCAGGGCCAGTACGGAGTGGACGACCTCTATGTCGGCGTACCGGTGGTGATCGGCGCGGCGGGCGTGGAGCGGATCGTCGAGATCGAGCTCGACGAGAGCGCGAAGGCGAACTTCCAGGTTTCCGTGGACGCGGTAAAGGAGCTGCTGGACGCTTGCAGAGCGATTGACGGGAGCCTTGCATGACCGGTCGCCTGGTCATCGCCATAGCTCTGGCGGCGGCGCCGGTCGCGTTCGCTCCGGCCGCGGCGGCCATGGCGGACGACACAGTGATGGCCCCGCTTTTCGCCCAGGCTTGCGGGGGCGCTACTCCGACGGCCGAAGCGATCGAGGCCAGGATGAATGCCGATGGCGCCTGGCGACGCCTGAAGGATACGGATCTGGCGGTGGAGGCGTTAGCCAGAGTGAAGCCGGGGGTGCCGTCCGGCCCCTTCAAGAGCCCGGGTCCCTACAAGCAGTGGCTGAGGACGGTGGACGGCAAGGAGGTACGCCTCCTGCTCGCCACTTACGAAGGCCGATACAAACATCTGTGCGCGCTGCTCGTGCCCGACGTCGCAAATGCCATGCCCTATTTGGACGGCTTCGACGACGCCCTGAAAGCGATGGGCCTCAAGGGTCACAACACCGACTTGCCGCATTTCAGGGAATATCACGGTAAGCTCTCCGACGGCCGCCGGGCGTGGGGTGAGATATTCTCCCGCTCGCACGTGCTGCTCGGGCCGGGCCACAACATGCACATGTACGTGGCCTTCTAGGCGTGCTCGGCCTCGCCACCCTCCTCTTTGCCGCCCATACCGCGCCCGTCACGCAGGCGGAGCCGGACAAATCGGCCGCGTTCGCCGCCGAGGCCTTGCGAATCTGCGTCGACACCGCCGCCGCCGCGGCCCCGGTGCGCGCCTTGGCGGCGGCGGAGCAATGGACGCCGGTCGATCCGGCCTCACTGCCGGTCAAGAGCAAGTTCACGATCGGCGCCAAGAAGCGGAGCCAGAGCAGGGTATTCGAGAGGGCCGCCGCGTGGACCTTCGAGAAAGAGGGCCTTTCGATGACCGTCGGCCTGTTCGACGCGCCGCACGAGCCACGCGTGAGGCAATGCGAGATCATGGCCTGGGACCTCGACTTCGCCGCGGTCGAACGAGGCCTGAAAGCGGACCCGCGCGTGCAGGGCGGGGAAGACATGGGCCTGCCGATCAGGAACTTCCACGTCGCGGATCCGCAGCTGAGGATCGACTACCTCGCCAGCGACGCCGGTTCCCGGATGCTTCACTCGATCCGCGTCAATTAAGGTTTTCGCACAGGAGCCGCCTGTCCATCCTCGTCAACGCTTCGACCAAGGTGATCACCCAGGGAATGACCGGGGAGACCGGCACCTTCCACACCGAGCAGGCGCTCGCCTACGGCACCAAGATGGTCGCCGGCGTGACGCCCGGCAAAGGCGGGCAGAGCCATCTCGGCCTCCCCGTCTTCGACACCGTGCACGAAGCGGTGCGCGAGACCGGGGCCGATGCCAGCGTCGTCTACGTGCCGCCGCCCTTCGCGGCGGATTCGATCCTCGAGGCGATCGACGCCGAGGTGCCTCTGATCGTCTGCATCACCGAGGGCATTCCGGTGCTCGACATGGTGCGGGTCAAGCGGGCGCTGTCTGGCTCCAAGTCGCGGCTGATCGGGCCCAACTGCCCGGGCGTGCTGACTCCCGGCGAGTGCAAGATCGGCATCATGCCGGGCAGCATCTTCAAGAAGGGGTCGGTCGGGGTCGTGAGCCGCTCGGGGACGCTGACCTACGAGGCGGTGTTCCAAACCAGCAACGCCGGCCTCGGCCAGTCCACGGCGGTCGGCATCGGCGGCGATCCGGTCAACGGCACCAACTTCGTCGATGTGCTCGAGCTGTTCCTTGCCGATCCGGAGACGGAGTCGATCATCATGATCGGCGAGATCGGCGGCTCCGCCGAGGAGGACGCCGCCCGGTTCCTCCGGGACGAGGCGCGGGCGGGCCGCTCCAAGCCCGTCGTCGGCTTCATCGCCGGCCGTACCGCGCCGCCCGGCCGCCGCAAGGGCCATGCCGGAGCGATCGTCTCCGGCGGCAAGGGCGGCGCCGAGGACAAGATCGCGGCGATGGAGGCGGCTGGAATTACGGTCAGCCCGAGCCCATCTGAGCTTGGGTCGACCCTCGCCGCGCTTTTGAAGGGGTGAGGGATAGGCTAGGGGCGCGGCGCGTTCCGTTTTCCGGCGAAGGCTGGGATCCAGCTGGGCGCAAGGCTGGGGCCCGGCCTTCGCCGGGGAACAAGGTAGAAGGCGGAGTTCGAGTGGACGGCATCGGCAGCGAACGCGAGCAGGGACCGAGCTGGGCGCGCGGCAACTGGCCCGTGGTCGAGCTGGACGAGCTCAATGCCGGGCTCGACCCGACCCTGATGACGATCGAGACGGTCGCGGCGAAGGCCAGGGAGGCCGCCAGCGCCGTCGGCAAGTCCATGGCCGACGTCGAGCAGGCAGCGAACGATTCGATCTGCGCGATGATGCTGATCCGCACCTACCGGGTGCGCGGCCACCTCGCCGCCAATCTCGACCCGCTCGGCCTCGCCAAGCGCGCCATGCCCGAGGACCTCAAGCCCGAATATCACGGCTTCAGCGGCGAGGCGCTGGACCGGCCGGTCTGGCTGGGCGGCGCGCTCGGGCTTCAGCAGGCGACGGTGCGCGAGGTCGTCGAGATCCTCAGGCGCAATTATTGCGGCAATGTCGGCCTCGAATATATGCACATCAACGCCGTCGAGGAGCGCCGCTTCCTCCAGGAGCGGATGGAGGGCGCTGAGGCGGAGATACGCTTCACCCCCGAGGGCAAGAGATCGATCCTCGCCAAGGTCGTCCAGGCCGAGCAGTGGGAGAAGTTCCTCGCCCGCAAATATGTCGGGACCAAGAGGTTCGGCCTCGACGGCGGCGAGTCCATGATCCCGGCCCTGGAAGCGGTGATCAAATATGGCGGCGCCGACCGGGTCGGGTCGATCGTGCTCGGAATGGCCCATCGCGGCCGCCTCAACGTCCTCGCCAACGTCATGGCCAAGCCCTACCGGGCGATCTTCTCGGAATTCGCCGGCGGCTCCGCCAACCCCGAGGATGTCGGCGGGTCGGGCGACGTCAAATACCATCTCGGCACCTCGTCCGACCGCGAGTTCGACGGGATCAAGGTCCATCTGTCGCTGGTCCCCAATCCGAGCCACCTGGAAGCGGTCGATCCGGTCGTGCTCGGCAAGGCGCGGGCTCAGCAGGTCGCGCTCGACGACCCGGACGGCGACAGGGTGCTGCCGGTCCTCCTCCATGGCGACGCCGCCTTCGCCGGACAGGGCATCGTCGCCGAATGCCTCGGTTTCTCCGGAATCCCCGGTTATTCGACCGGCGGCTGCCTTCACTACATCATCAACAACCAGGTCGGCTTCACCACCAGCCCGCAATTCGGCCGCTCCTCGCCCTACCCGTCCGACGTGGCCAAGGCGATCCAGGCGCCGATCCTCCACGTCAACGGCGACGATCCCGAGGCGGTGACCTTCTGCTGCAAGCTCGCCATCGAATATCGCCAGCGCTTCAACCGCGACATCGTCATCGACATGTGGTGCTATCGCCGCTTCGGGCACAACGAAGGCGACGAGCCGAGCTTCACCCAGCCGCTCATGTACGCCGCGATCCGCAATCATCCGCCGGTCTCCCAGCTCTACGCCGACCGGCTGGTCAAGGAGGGCGTGATCGAAGCCGGTTGGGTCGAGAAGGAGATCGCCGACTTCACCGCTCTGCTCGAAGGCGAGTTCGAGGCGGCCAAATCCTATCTGCCGAACAAGGCCGACTGGTTCGAAGGCGCCTGGGCGGGCCTGAGCCGGCCTCAGGAGGCGATCACCGAGCGCCGCAACGTCGCCACCGGGGTTTCGGAGAAGACGGCGCGCGAGGTCGGGAAAATCCTCACCACCGTCCCGCAAGACCTGGCCGTCCACAAGACGCTGGCGCGGATCGTCGACGCGCGCCGGGAGATGTTCGCGAGCGGCGAGGGGTTCGACTGGGCGACGGCCGAGGCGCTCGCCTTCGGGACGTTGCTGAGCGAGGGCCATCCGGTCCGACTGTCGGGCCAGGATTCGGGGCGCGGAACGTTCAGCCAGCGCCACGCCGTCTGGGTCGACCAGAAAGACGGCCGCAAATATATCCCGCTCACCCAAATCGGCCCCGCCCGCTTCGAGGTGCGGGACAGCCCGCTCTCCGAATTCGGGGTGATGGGCTTCGAATATGGCTATTCGCTCGCCGACCCGCAGACCCTGGTGCTGTGGGAGGCTCAGTTCGGCGACTTCGCCAACGGCGCCCAGGTGATGATCGACCAGTTCATCGCCGCCGGCGAGGCCAAATGGCTTCGAGCCTCGGGCCTCGTCCTGCTGCTGCCGCACGGCTATGAGGGACAGGGGCCCGAGCCCAGCTCGGCCCGGCCGGAGCGCTTCCTGCAATTGTGCGCCGAGGACAATATGCAGGTGGCGAACTGCACCACTCCGGCCAATTATTTCCACATCCTCAGGCGCCAGATGAACCGCGACTTCCGCAAGCCGCTGGTGCTGATGACTCCCAAGTCGCTGCTTCGCCACAAGCAGGCCGTCTCCAGCCTCGCCGACTTCACCGGCGACAGCCATTTCAAGCGCATTCTCTCCGATCCCCGGGCGCCGGCGGACGAGGCCGTGAAGCGGCTGGTCCTGTGCACCGGCAAGCTCGCCTACGAGCTGCTCGACGCGCGCGACCAGGCCGGCGACGGCCACGTCAGCATCGTCCGGATCGAGCAGCTCTATCCGTTCCCCGGAGAGGCGCTGCTGGCCCGCCTCCAGCGCATGGCCAACCTCGAGGAGGTCGTCTGGGCGCAGGAGGAACCGCAGAACCAGGGCTATTGGGCCCATGTCGAGCCGCGCCTCGAGCGCCGGCTCGGCGAAGCGGGCCTCAGGCCGAAACGGCCGGTCTATGCCGGGCGCCCGGCCGCGGCCTCACCGGCCACGGGGCTCGCCAAGCGCCACGCCGCCGAGCAGGCGGCCTTGATCGCCGACGCGCTCGGCCATAGCAGGCAGGCGCCGGCCCAGCGCAAGGCCGGATAAAGGAACGACATGGCGACCGAAGTCAAAGTCCCGACGCTCGGGGAATCGATCACCGAGGCGACGCTCGGCCAGTGGCTCAAGATGCCCGGCGACGCGGTCAAGGCCGACGAGCCGGTCGCCAGCCTCGAGACCGACAAGGTCGCGATCGAGGTGCCCTCGCCGGTCGACGGAGTGATGGGCGACCAGCTCGTCGCCGTCGGCGACACGGTGGCGGTGGGCGCCGCCATCGCCCGCATCGAGAGCGGCTCGGGCATGCCGGCTACGGCGAAGACCGAACAGGCCACGCCGGCCGCCGTCCCCGTCAATCCGAAAGGCGCGGGCGAGAATGTCGAGCTGCGCTCGGACGAAGCCGACGAAGACGACAGTCCGCACCTTACCTTGTCGCCGGCGGTGCGGCGGATCGTGCTCGAACATCATCTCGACCCGTCGCGGATCAAGGGCACCGGCAAGGACGGCCGGCTGACCAAGGACGACGTCCTCGCCGCCGCGAGGGCGAAGGAAGAGGCGCCGAGCCCGCCGCCGCCGCCCGCTGCCGCTGCGCCGCCACCCCCGCCGCGCCCCGCTTCAGGCGAGCGCCGCGAGGAACGGGTGAGGATGACGCGGCTGCGCCAGACGGTCGCCCGCCGTCTCAAGGAGGCGCAGAACACGGCGGCGATGCTGACCACGTTCAACGACGTCGACATGACGGCGGTGATGGAGGCGAGGAACCGCTACAAGGACCTGTTCGAGAAGAAGCACGGCATCCGCCTCGGCTTCATGAGCTTCTTCGTGAAGTCGGCGGTGCTCGCGCTCCGCGACGTGCCGGCCGTCAACGCCTACATAGAGGGCGAGGAGATCGTCTATCACGATTATGTCGACGTCTCGGTTGCGGTGTCGGCGCCGAACGGGCTGGTGGTTCCGGTCATCCGCGACGCCCAGGCGCTGAGCTTCGCCGAGGTCGAGAAGACGATCGCCGACTTCGGCAGGCGGGCCAAGGACGGCAGCCTGACCATGGCCGACATGGAGGGGGGAACCTTCACCATCTCCAACGGGGGCGTGTTCGGCTCGCTCATCTCGACCCCCATCATCAACCCGCCCCAGTCGGCCGTGCTCGGAATGCACCGGATCGAGGAGAGGCCGGTGGTCCGCGACGGCCAGATCGTGGCGCGGCCGATGATGTACCTCGCCTTGAGCTACGACCACCGCCTGGTCGACGGCCGCGAGGCGGTCACCTTCCTGGTGCGGATGAAGGAAGCGCTGGAAGACCCGACGCGGCTGTTGATCGATTTATAGACCGTCATCCCGGCGCAAGCCGGGACCTCGGCGAGAATTCGACCAGAGGCCCCGGCCTTCGCCGGGGTGACGAGAAAAGGGACTGGGATGGCAGAGAGCAATTTCGACGTGATCGTGATCGGTGCCGGGCCCGGCGGTTACGTCGCCGCCATTCGGGCGGCGCAGCTGGGGCTGAAGACGGCCTGCGTCGAGAGCCGCGAGACGCTCGGCGGCACCTGCCTCAACGTCGGCTGCATTCCGTCCAAGGCGCTTCTGCATGCCTCGGAACTGTTCGAGGAGGCCGCGCACGGCACGCTGGCCAAATGGGGGATCAAGGCCAAGGAGGTCGAGCTCGACCTCGACGCCATGCATTCCGGGCGCAAGGAGGCGGTGAAGGGCCTGACCGGCGGCATCGAGTTCCTGTTCAAGAAGAACAAGGTCGCCTGGCTCAAGGGCCGCGCCAAATTCACTGGCGCGAACGCGATCGACGTCGCCGGCCAAAGCTACTCGGCGAAGAGCATCGTCATCGCCACCGGCTCATCGGTCACCCCCCTGCCGGGCGTCGAGATCGACCAGCAGCGGATCGTCGATTCGACCGGGGCGCTCGAGCTCGCCAAGGTGCCCGGCCATCTGGTCGTGATCGGCGGCGGAGTCATCGGGCTCGAGCTCGGCTCGGTGTGGCGGCGGCTGGGGGCGAAGGTGACGGTGGTCGAGTATCTCGACCAGATCCTCCCCGGCATGGACGGCGAGGTCCGCAAGGAGGCGGCGAAGATCTTCAAGAAGCAGGGCTTCGACATCCGCACCTCGACCAAGGTCACCAAGGCGGAGACGAAGGGGGAGGGCGTCCTGCTCACCGTCGAGCCGGCCAAGGGCGGCGAAGCGCAGGCCATCGAAGCGGACGTGGTTCTGGTCTCGATCGGAAGGCGGCCGAACACCGAGGGGCTCAACCTCGAGGCGGCGGGAATCCAGGTCAACAAGCGCGGCCAGATCGAGGTGGACCACGACTTCAAGACCGGCGTCGACGGCGTCTATGCGATTGGCGACGTCACGCCGGGGCCGATGCTCGCCCACAAAGCGGAGGACGAGGGGATAGCGGTCGCCGAAATCCTCGCCGGCCAGGTCGGGATCGTCAACCACGACGTCATCCCGAGCGTCGTCTACACCTTCCCGGAGATCGCTTCGGTCGGCAAGACCGAGGAGGAATTGAAGGAAGCGGGGGTCGAGGTGAAGACCGGCAAGTTCCCGATGCTGGCCAACAGCCGCGCCAAGACCAACCGGGAGACCGACGGCTTCGTCAAGGTGATC
>JAXDPG010000367.1:0-3894 GCA_034668485.1 Sphingomonadales bacterium | reverse complement strand
ATCGCGCCTATGTCGTTCAGCTCCACAAGCTTGCCGGCCTGCCCGACGCGGAGGCGAGGGCGGACCGGATCATTGCGCTCGAGACGGCGATGGCCAAGGTCCAGTGGGCGCCCGAGCGGCAGCGCGACATCAAGCAGGTCTACAACCCGATGAACCGCGCCCAGCTCGCCGAGCTGGCGCCGCAATTCGAGTGGCCGGCCTATCTCCAGGCCGCGGGGCTCGGCAATGTCGGCACCGTCATCGCCGCGGAGAAGAGCGCCATCGCCGATACCGGCAGGATGCTCGACACGGTGCCCCTGTCGACCTGGAAGGAATATCTCGCCTTCCACTTCATCCGCACCCACGCCACCTTCCTGCCCAAGGCTTTCGACGAGGCCAATTTCGCCTTTTACGGCAAGACCCTGCGCGGCCAGCCGCAGCAGCGCGACCGCTGGAAGAGGGGCGTTCAGCTGATCAACGGCAGCCTCGGCGAAGCGGTCGGCAGCCTCTACGTCCAGCGCCACTATCCGGCCGAGAGCGACCGGCAGATGGGCGAGCTGATCGCCAATCTGCGCGCCGGGCTGGAGTCGCGGATCGCGGCGTCGCCTTGGATGGACGACGCGACCAAGGCGCAGGCGCGGGCCAAGCTCGCCGCCTTCGACCCGCGCATCGGCCACCCGCAGAAATATATCGATTACGGGGCGCTGAAGGTGGCGCGGGGCGACCTGCTCGGCAACGTCGTGCGCTCGGAGGATTTCGAGTGGAACCTCCAGCTCTCCCGGCTCGGCAAGCCCGTCGACCGCAGCCTGTGGGACATGACCCCGCAGACGGTGAACGCCTATTACAACCCGCTGATGAACCAGATCACCTTCCCGGCCGCGATCCTTCAGCCGCCTTATTTCGATCCGAGGGCCGACCCGGCGGTCAATTACGGGGCGATCGGGGCGATCATCGGCCACGAGATCGGCCACGGCTTCGACGACCAGGGCCGGCAGTTCGATCCGTCCGGCAAGCTTCGTGACTGGTGGACCCCGGAGGCTGCCGCCCAGTTCGAGGCGCGGGCCGGCAAGTTCGGCAAGCAATATGACGCCTATGAGCCGATCCCGGGCACGCACATCAACGGCAAGCTCACCATGGGCGAGAATATCGGCGATCTCGGCGGGCTCGAAATGGCCTATGCAGCCTATAAGCGGTACACGGCCGAGCATGGCGAGCCGCCGGTGATCGGCGGCCTGACCGGCGAGCAGCGCTTCTTCATCGCCTACGGCCAGAGCTGGCGCTCGAAGATCAGGGAGGGTGCGCTGCGCGAGCGGCTGCTCAGCGACCCGCACAGCCCACCCGAATATCGGGTCGACGGCGTCGTCCGCAACGTCGACGCCTGGTACAAGGCGTTCGATGTCAAGCCGGGCGACAAGCTGTACCTGCCGCCCGAGCAGCGCGTCAGCATCTGGTAGCGGAATGGGGACAGGTACCGGTACCTGTCCCCGTTTTCTCACCCTGCCTTTCCTCGTCATGCTGAACTTGTTTCAGCATCCAGCTTCCAGCCGCCTCGCAGGTGGCGGACTGGACCCCGAAACACGTTCAGGGTGACGGCGAGGCGCGGATGACGGTGTTGCATCGCGCGTGCCGGCGCGCCTAAGGGCGCCGTGCAAAAAGCAGGAGGTTCCCCTTGGATCGTCGCACCTTCATCGGCTCGTCCGGCGCCGCCGCCCTCGCCACGGTCGCTCTGCCCAAAGCCGTCTTCGCCCAGCCGCGCGCGGGCTCGGGTGACGCCGCGCTCAACGCCTTGTTCGAGCGGATCTTCCAGCAGGCGGTGCAGCGCTCGCCGGAGCTGGCGACCTCGCTCGGGCTCGACAAGGACGAGAATGCCGGGCTGAAGGGGCGCCTGACCCCGCGCACGCTCGCCGAGCGGGCCCGGCAGCTGGCGCAGACCCGGGAGGCGCTGGCCGACTTGGCCGCCGTCGATCGCTCGACGCTGTCGCCGGCGGCGAAGCTCAACCTCGAGGTCGTCACCTATTCGCTGACCAACCAGATTGTCGCGCCGCAGCGCTTCGGCCTCGACAGCGCGATCCGGCCCTATCGCATCTTCCAGCAAGGCGGCGCCTATTTCTCGGTGCCCGACTTCCTCAACACCGCCCACACGATCAACACGAAAGACGATGCCGAGGCCTATCTGTCGCGGCTCGAAGCGTTCGCCGTCGCGCTCGACCAGGACAGCGCGATGCAGCGGATCGAGGCGTCCCGCGGCTATGTCGCCCCGGCCTGGTCGCTCGACCTGGCGCTGGGGCAGATGGCCAAGCTCCGGGAGCAGAAGGCCGAGGACAGCGGCATCGTCCAGTCGCTGGTCAAGCGCGCCAAGGCCAAGGATATCGACGGACGCTGGGAGAAGAGGGCGTCGAAGATCGTCGAGGAGCAGGTCTATCCGGCGCTCGACCGGCAGATGGCGCTGATCCGCGAGCTCGAGCCTTCGAGCCAGCCGGGCGACGGCATCTGGCGGGTGCCGCATGGGGAAGAGCTCTACGCGGTCGCGCTCGAGCAGGCGACGACGACCCGGTTCACGCCCGACCAGGTCCATCGCATGGGCCTGCAGCAGGTCGCCGGGATCAGCGCCCAGATCGACAAGATATTGAAGGGCCAGGGGCTGACTCGCGGCAGCGTCGGCGAGCGGCTGGCGGCGCTCAACCTCGATCCCTCGCAGCTTTATCCCAATACGGACGAAGGGCGGACCGAGCTGATTGCCGGCCTCAACGAGGGCGTACGCGCGATGAGCGCGAAGCTGCCGGAGGCCTTCGCGACCCTGCCCAATGCGCCGCTCGAGATCCGGCGGGTGCCGCCGGAGATCCAGGACGGGGCGTCGAACGGCTATTACAACCGCGCCTCGCTCGACGGGTCGCGGCCGGCCATCTATTTCATCAATCTGAAGGACGTCGGCGACTGGCCGAAATATTCGCTGCCCTCGCTCACCTACCACGAGGGCGTGCCCGGCCATCATCTCCAGATCAGCCTCGCGCAGGAATCGAAGGATATCCCGACGCTTCGGAAGATCGGTTTCTTCAGCGCATATAGCGAGGGCTGGGCGCTCTACGCCGAGCAATTGGCCGACGAGCTCCATGCCTACCGGACGCCGCTCGAGCGGGCCGGCTACCTCCAGTCCTTCCTGTTCCGGGCGGCGCGGCTGGTCGTCGACACCGGTCTCCATGCCAAGCAGTGGAGCCGCGAGAAGGCGACCGACTATCTCGTCGCCACCACCGGCTTCGCCCGGCCCCGCTCGCAGCGCGAGGTCGAGCGCTACTGCACCCAGGCGGGGCAGGCGTGCAGCTACAAGGTCGGCCACATGGCCTGGACCCGGGCGCGGGCCGAAGCGCAGAAGACGCTCGGCGGCCGCTTCGACCTCAAGCAGTTCCATGAAATATTGAAGGACGGTGCGATGCCGCTCACCATCCTCGAGCGGCGGATAAGGGAGCGGACGGCGGCGGCGCGGTAATCGTCATGCCAGCGAAGGCTGGCATCCCAGCGGGCGAAAGATACCTGTGCTCTTCACCCGCCGGGGCCCCGGCCTTCGCTGGGGCGACGGGTCAGATCAAAGGCGCGAGCTGGGACATGTCGTCGTGGGTCTTGCCCCTGGCGGGCACCGCCTCGGCATGGTCCATCCAGGCGTTGCTGGCCGGGGGCGGCGGGGGCGGCTCCGCGAGGACCGCCGGGAGCGCCGCCGCCTCGTAGCTCAGGGTCAGCACCAAAAGGCTCACCGAAAGCGAGGTGAAGAAGGCGCGGGCGGGTCTCATCGGCGGTCGTCCTCTGCTTGGCCCCGTTGGAGGGGGGCGGCTCCGGCCGGGAGGCGGAGGGGGAAAAACGCCGCCGGCCGAAGCCGCGAGGCCCTATTTCGTCCCGGGCGGTATCGGAGCGATGCCGCGAAGG
>JAXDPG010000366.1:0-8586 GCA_034668485.1 Sphingomonadales bacterium | reverse complement strand
CGGCTACACCACCGATTTCGTCTATAATACCATGGGCCGGCTCACCCAGAAGCAGAGCCCGCTGGTCAGCTATACGGCGGAGAACGGCGCCGTTTCGACCGCCCGGCCGGTCGAGCAATTCTATTATGACGCGGCCGGCCGGATGGTCGGCAAGCGCGACGCCAACGGCAATCTCACGACCCGCGCCTTGCTCGGCGGCACCGGCCACGACGGCTCCGAGGGGCTGGTCACCTACGAATATCATGCCGACGGCGGCTATCTGCGCAACGCCTACGACCAGTTCGGCGACCTGCGGATCAGCTGGGACGAGATCTCGCGCCGCACCGACATGAGCTACGACGCGATGGGGCGCCTCACCCAGGTGACCAAGCCCAACGGCCTCGTCGAGAATTTCGGCTACGACATGCTCGGCCAGCGGATCAGCCACTGGGACAATGTCCGCCAGAACCCGATCTACGGGCCGCCCGAGCAGGTCTGGGTCGAGGATCCGCCTTACTGGGATCCCTATTACGGCTGGATCTATCCCGGCGGCCACTGGGAGACCCAGACTCCGATCATCGGCTACGAACCCGAGAAGGAGATCACCGACTACGACCTCCAGGGCCGGGTGACTCGGCAGGTCGCGTTCGGCGGGGATACGACCACGGTCAGCTACGCCTGGAGCGGCGGCATCGCCACCGGCGGCATGGGCACCTTCGGCGGCTGGACCCAGACGACGACGATGGCCAACGGCCGCACCGCCACCGAGCAGGCGGACGTCTTCGGCCATCAGGTCTACAAGAGCGACCTCGGCGGCCACGTCTCCAGCTTCACCTACGACCTTGCCGGCCGGCTGATCCGAAGCACCGGCGGCGAGACGGTCAACTATGTCTGGCTGAATACCGGCAAGCTCGCCCAGAGCTTCACCTTCACCGGCGACTATGCGAGCATGAACTGGACCCGCAAGGGCACCAGCTACGGCTACGACAAGACCGGCAACCTCGTCTCCGAGCGGCTGACCGACGAGGGGGAGACCTATTACGAATATTGGGATCCCTATTACGGCAACCAGACCTATCACGACAGCTGGTCCCGCACCTACAAGGACGCCACCGCCAGCTTCGACGCGGCCGGCCGGATGGTGTCCTGGGCCGAAGCGGGCGGCGTCTATCTCCCCAACGCCAGCACCAGCTACGAATATGACCTGACCGGCAACATCCGCCGGGCCAACGCCTCCTACCGGCCGCTCGACCAGCAGGGCGCCCAGGCCGCCTACATGCTGACCCAGGACAATTGGTATCGCTACGACAGCATGAACCGGATGGTGACGAGGGGGTCGCTGGTCGGCGGGCAGATCGTCCGCGGCTATGGCGGCGCCGACCATCTCTACGACACGGCTGGGCAGCGGGTCAGCACCACGCTCACCACTCAGGGCCAGGCCTATGTCTACGACCCTTATTACAACCCGTATGGCGGCGGCAATCCGTACGAGCTGGAATATGCCGAGGTGGAACGCGCCGAGCCCTGGGGCGGCGGCGGCGATCCCTACATCCTGGTCTATTACGACCAGCAGACCCGCGAGGATTACAATTACGACGCCGGCGGCGCCCTGACCGCAGTGCGGATCGCCCAGGGCGGCTATGTCGACAATGGCGACGGCACGGTGACTCCGGAGGCGCCGCCGGCTTATGCGGCGCTTCGCGCCAGCTTCACCTACGACCTGCTCGGCCGCCAGACCCATCAGGTCGACTGGCTCGGCGACGGGACCTCCGCCGCCTACGACCGCACCTCATCCTACAATTCGAAGGGGCAGGTCTTCTCCGAGACGACGATCAACAGGCAGGGCTCGGACACCATCACGTCCTATACCAGCCACGATTTCGGCTATGGCGCGAGCTACGCGCTGGGCTCGGTCGTCTCGACCAGCACCTCGACCTACAAGAACAACGCCTATCAGAGCAATTCGACGACCACGACCAGCTACGTCTGGTTCGACGGCGCCGCCCAGTCGCAAATCTCGCACCGGCCCAACACATCGCAGTCGACCGTCTACAACACGGCCTTCAATTATGACGCCTCCGGCGTGCTGAGCTCGATCAGCGTCAACGACGGCCGGCCGCGCACCGTCAGCTTCATCAACGACGCCAACGGCCAGGCGATCAAGCGGGACGAGAGCGATTACGCCTGGAACAACGGCGACCCGCACGAGGCCTGGCATCGCTTCGGCGGCAAGCAGATCGGCATGGTCGGCAATAACGGCACGCTCGACACCGATTACGGCACGTCGATCGCCAACCGCACTCGCGCGCCCGGCACCGGCGCCTTCCGCTTCGGCTCAGGCTCGGCCTCGATGACCGCCAATTTCGACCTCTCGAACGAGGCGATCAGCAGCTACAGCCAGGGTCTCGCCACCACCAGCTACACGGTGCGCGGGGGCGAAACGCTCGAGACGATCGCCGCCAACCTGTGGGGGGATTCCTCCCTCTGGTACAAGATCGCCGAAGCCAACGGCCTGACGGCCGCCAACGGCCTCGTCGAGGACCAGCGTCTCACCATCCCCGTCGGGGTGATGAAGAGCCATCACAACGCCAGCACCTTCAAGCCGTTCGATCCGGCCGAAGCGCTTGGCGACGTCTCCCCGACCACTCCGCAGCCCCAGTCCACCACCGTCAAGAAGAACAAATGCGGCATCTTCGGAGCGATCCTGCTGGTCGTCATCGCCGTCGCGGTGACGGTGATTACGGCGGGCGCCGCGGCGGCGGCGCTCTCGCCGGCGATCAGCGGCCTCAGTGCCGGCATTGGCGCCGTCGCCGCCGGAACGACGGGATTGAGCGCGGGCGCGCTGATCGGCATCGGCGTCGCGAGCGCCGCGGCGGGCTCGATCGCCAGCCAGGGCTTCGGCGTCGCCACCGGGATCCAGGACAAGTTCAGCTGGAAGGCCGTCGCCCTCGCCGCGATCGGCGGCGGGGTAGGCGCCGGCTTCGCCGCCTCGGGCATCTTCTCCGGGATCGGCAACAACGTCCTGCGCGCCGCCGTCTCGGGAGCCGCCTCGAGCGCGCTGACGCAGGGCATCGGAGTCGCCACCGGCCTCCAGGACAAGTTCGACTGGGCCGGAGTGGCGGCGGCGGGAATCGGCGCGGCGGCCTCGACGGCGGTCGCCGGCCGGCTCGGCAACATGAACCCCTATGCCGCGGACCTCGTCACCGGCGCCGCCGGGGCGATCGCCGGCGCGGCGGCGCGAAGCCTGATCGAAGGCACCAGCTTCGGCGACAACCTGCTCGCCGCTTTGCCCGATGTGATCGGCTCGACGCTAGGCAACCTGCTCAGCGAACGCATCGCCGAGGCGCTCGAGGCCCGGGCTCCGGTGCCCACGTCGATCGACGGGATTACGATCGCCGCCGCGGACGGCCCCTATACGGCCGAAGCCCAGCAGGCGGCCGCCGCCGTCGCTCCGCCGCCCGCCATCACCGCGGCCGAGCTCAAGGAATGGCAGACGAACAACCTCTGGGACGTCGAGAATATCAGGCTCGACAAGGACAATAAGGAGCTTGCGAAGCGGCAGGCCAAGGAGACTCAGAACGTCGCTAAGGAAACGACGAAGCGCGATGCGGTGCAGCAGCAGGTCAACGCGGCTATCGCCGCCAACAAGCCGGCCAAGGACATCGCCAATCTCCAGAAGAAGCTGCTGAGCGCCAACGGCAAGGTCACGAAGGTGCAGGCGAAGGAGGCCGCCAACGTCGCCAAGCAGCAGGCGGTGATCGCCACCACCCAGGCTCTGATCACCCGGTTGAAGGCGACCCAGGTGAAAGCGTTCACCATCGTCCGGTCGCAGAAGGTGACGATCAACGAGCGGGTGACCGTAAACGGCACCACCACGACGAACACCTACCAATATACGATCCAGGGCACGGGCTTTCAGTTCGCCACCGCTCGGGAGGCCGCGCTCGACGGCATCGCGCTCGGTTTCGCCGTGCGCAAGGTCCTCGGCGACAATTGGGAGAGGGGCGGTATGGTCTATTCGGCCGGCAACGGTTTCGTGCGAGGACCGATCCTGCTCGGCACCAAGGCGACCCCCGGCTATTCCACCCTCACGCCGGGGCGGAACTATGTGCCGGGGACCGGCACGGCGCCCAACGTCGTCGGCATCTTCCACATCCACCCGACCGGCAACCCGAGGGACGTCGATTTCTCCAATCCGGGCGACGTCACCTCCTTCGTCACCACGAACACCGGGATCACCCAACAACACCCTCCGGGGGCGCCGCTCACATTCTGGCTCGGCGGGGCTGACGGAAGCTTCGACACCCTGACCTGGACGGCGGGCGGAAACCATAATCAGAACGACACCGGGTATCGGAACTTCTTCGGAACCCGCTGACGCGTCACGGAGCGGAGCGGGCGAGAAGCGCGAAAATCGCTGGCGCGCCCGGCAGGATTCGAACCTGCGACCCCAAGCTTAGAAGTCTCGTCAGGGGCTGTTTCAGGGCGTCCCAGAAAATGCCGTTTCCTTTGAAATCAGTCGCATAGCGTCCCGCGCGATTTCAGCAAATTCCAGCGCTTGTTACCTATGTGTTACCTAGCCGGACTCTAGGTAACAATGATGATTCCGCAGAAACGCTCGTGTTTCGTCGGCGGCTCACTGCCGGCGCGACGCATACCAGAGGAGAGGAAGCGCTCGCTTGGTGCGGCTGTGGGCCCCTTGGTCCGCGGCTGCATCACGTCTCAGAACGGGAGCGGCGCATGTTATCAGACTCGAAGGTGCTGGCCTTCAAGCCGCCGGCGAAAGGCCAGCAGGAATACCCTGACGCGAAGGTGACCGGGCTCCGCCTGCGTGTCGGCGCGGGCGGCACGAAGACGTGGATATTCCGCGCCCGCACCGGCGGGCGGACCATAAACAAGAAACTGGGCAGCTACCCAGGCATGGACCTCACGGAGGCGCGGACTGCCGCACTGAAGCTGGTCGCCGCGATCGCGCGGGGCGGGAGCACCGAGGCTGTCGAACGAACCTTCGGCGCCGTGGCGGGGCATTGGATCAAGATGGTGGCCAAGCCTAAGAATGACAGCTGGCGGCTCCAGGAGAGGCGCCTTGAAATGCACGTCTTCCCGGCGTGGCGGGATCGCAAGATCGTCGACATCCGCCGCGCGGACGTACGTGACCTCCTCGAGCGATTGGAAGGGGCTGTCCTACCCAACCGAGTGTTGTCCCTCGTCAAGACGATCTTCCGCTTCGCCCTGAGCCGCGACTGGATCGATGTCTCGCCGGCCGAAGGGATACGGAAGCCGCAGACTGAACAGGAGCGCGACCGGGTGCTTACCATGGCGGACTTGGCGCAGATCTGGAAAGCGGCGCAGCTCCTCGGCTACCCGTTCGGTCCATACATCCGCCTCCTGGCGCTGATCGCTCAGCGTCGTACGGAGGTAGCAGGGATGCGCTGGGCCGACCTCGACTTGAGCTCCGCAACGTGGACGATCCCGGCTGCGGACACCAAAGGCGAGCGCAGGCATCACGTTCCGCTTTCCGCGGCCGCCGTGGAAATCCTGGCGGCACTCCCTCGCCTCGGCGCTTTCGTCTTCACGACGGACGCCCGGACGCACATGACCAACTATGCGAAACTGAAGGCGAAGCTTGACGCATTCATCACGGCGACGGGTGGGGCGATGGATGCTTGGCGGCTCCACGACCTCAGACGAAGCGCGGCCACACACATGGTCCGACTCGGCGTTCGAGAGGAAGTCGTCGGCCGCGTGCTGAACCATGCCGTTAAGGGTGTCACCGCCAGAGTTTACGCGCTCCATACGTACGCTCCGGAGAAGCGGCACGCGCTCGATTTATGGGCAGAAGAGATCGAGCGTGCGACGGCAGGCCCTGTCGCACAAGTCGCCGCATCGAAGGAAACCGCTGATTTCCCTGCGACGCCCACCGGGAGGCGGTTTGAGCCCGACGTCGGCCCCTTAATCAGGCAAGTTGGTTAAGAGCGGCGAGGTGAGGAATGCTGGCCGGGGTATGGTCTGACAGACTCTGGCCACCAAATTTCGAAGGCCGACACTCGGAGGACGATGCGCTGGGCTCGAAATCATTCTTCATTCGGCGCACCACTGATGGGTTGTCGCTCGAGCCCTAGGGGCAACTGTAGCTTGGGCCGCACATGACTTCGGGCGGCGCAACCTTGCTCGAGGTACGCTATTGCCCCTTCATCGAACGTTTTCAAAAACGCTTCGCGGAGATTGGCGGCATAGGCCCTCTGTGCTTCAGGGTCGGCGAGAGCCGGGACGTCCATCCGCACTTCGAGCTGGTTCCGAGCCTGCTCCACAATCCGATGGAGCATGTCGATGCCCCGAGCTGGCACCATGGTGATCGTCAGATGCAGGCTAGGTTCGTCAACGGGTTCCGCAATGTGCCACCAACCCCTAGGCAGGTAAAGCATCGCGCCGTCCTCAAGCATATCTTGCCACGCCGGATCTCCCGTTGGTTTGGGCACCGAGCGACCGCGTTGAATAGGAAATGGATAAGTCGGCGCATATACCTTCCAGTGCTTTCGGCCCGATACTTGAAGGATCATCGTCTGTTGATCATCCCAGTGCAGACCGAATCCGCTACCCTGCGACCCACTTGCATACAAATTGACGGTGGTGGAGGATCGGAGCACTTGTTCGAACACTTCGGCTACAGCCCCGATCGCGGGGACTAGCCTGTCGATCGAATGGATAATGAGCGTCGCGCCCTCGGACAAGCACGCAAGCAAGCCCTCGGCATCTAACTGCGTACCGCTCCGCAGCGGAGCCAGGTACCGCTCCGGCGGGACACTCCGTCCATCGCGGATTAGCCGGAGCCGCGGTGGGACGAGGAAATCCTGCTCCAGGATCGCGTTTAGGGTAGGCCACCCCATCAAATTTGAGAACCGCCCTTTGACTCCGGAAACCTGGCAGAATTGCTTAGTCCAGTGATTCACCAAGAAATCATTGGCATCCAAAGGTGCAATGATGTCCTGGAAGCTCGTAGACGGCTGCTGCGGCCTTCGGCGCGACGTCATGGGGCGAGATCCTCCTTCGGCGGACCGGGGCGGACGTCAACTCGTATCGAACCCGGGAGCGGGCGCCTGAACCATGTCGCACACAGTCCACCGACTCCGACAGGAGGTTCGCATGAATGTCCGCCCAACCATACCGGTCCTGTATTATAACACGATCTTCAATGTGGGGGACCAACTCAACCCGTTCTTGCTGCCCAGGCTATTCGATGTAGACGTCACGTTGGCGACCGTACCGACGGCCCCCCATCTGGCGGCCATTGGCAGCATACTTCAGGCGGCGAATCAGCAATCACAGGTATGGGGTGCGGGCGTCATGCATGACACCTATCGTGTTCCGAACCTCTCCTCAGCCAATGTGCACGCGGTTCGGGGAAAGCTTTCATACCAATGGCTTCGAAGCGGCGGCATAAATCTCCGAGACATTCCTCTCGGTGACCCAGGATACCTCGCGAACGATGCCTTGCGTGATACTAACCAACAGAAGAGATTCGCGATCGGTATTGTTCCTCATTATCAGGACAGGAGACTTGTGTGCTCCTCCGCGCTTGTTGCTGAGGATTGTGTCGCAGACTTGAGTGTACATTCTGAACTCGACACATTCTTAGCCGACATGGCGTCTTGCGAAGTAATCGTGAGCTCATCTCTCCATGGACTTGTGCTCGCGGAGTCATTAGGCATTCCAAACGTATGGGTAAAGTTTTCAGATCGCGTTGGCGGTGGAGAGTTCAAATTTGCTGATTGGTTCTCGCTCGCGGCGCGTCCTCAGCTACGACCTTATGTGCCAGCGGGCGTGAGCTCCCAGGAGATTGTCAGAGAGCTGTCAGCAGCCGCGACCTTGCACGAGTTTTCAATTATCAAGAACGATTTGATAAGTGCGTTCCCTAGGGCGTGGTGCAGCCTGCACCTAGCGGATCACCCGAATTAGGAATTTTCGTCAGTTCTCAGCACCGCCCCACGAGGATGCAATTGATGAATTCTCCGCTAGTGTCAATTGTAACGGTTACCAAGGATAGGAGGAGGTTCTTTCCGACGCTGGTGCACACAATAAAGTCTCAGGACATCGGCATAGAAAACGTTGAATGGATAATCGTCGACGAGGGGCGAGACCCCATATTTGATCAGGTGTCGGATCTGCGTTTCGTCAGGTACTACCACCAAGACGAATTTACGACGCTCGGCCGGAAGAGGAACTTTTCAAACACCTTGGCCTCCGGAGAGTATGTCGCGTATTTTGACGATGACAATTATGCCTTCCCGAACAGGCTTAGCGCTTCCGTGGAAGCCCTGCGGGCGAATCCTGCAGTGGAGATTGTTGGGGCGTCGGAAATGTATGTGTTCGATAGAGAACTGAACCAGGCATATGTCTGCGGCCCATTCGGGCCCAATCACGCCACCCTGGGCACCTGGTGCTTTCGGCGCAGCCTGTTGCACCACACGAACTTCGACGATCAGGCAAATTCCGGAGAGGAGGTTGCGTTCACGTGGGGTTGGAGCGTTCCGATCGGGCAAATCGATAAGTCGTCGGCAAACATATGCTTCGATCATGGTGAAAACACCGTCCCAAAACGGCACCTTC
>JAXDPG010000365.1:0-7013 GCA_034668485.1 Sphingomonadales bacterium | reverse complement strand
GGACTTGAACCCCCGACACGCGGATTATGATTCCGCTGCTCTAACCAGCTGAGCTACTCCGCCCCATCGGCGGCCCGGCGGCGGCCGGGCGTGCGCGCTATAGGAACGGGCGCGCAGCCGGTCAACTGGAGCGGCCCCGGGTCGATTTCAACCCCGCCGGCGCCCGTTGCGGGACTGGAACCCCCCGGCCCCTCCTGTCGTTTCCGGGCCGACTGGAGACAAGGATATGGAACTGCTGACCCCTCTGGAGAGCCTGTGCAGGATCATCATCCGCGCCCGGGAGAACGAGGCGCAGGTCCCTGCCCAGGACCCCGACGAAGATCCCGACAATGTCGACGATTTCGACGATGAAGGCGGCGAGGCGCTGTCGGTGCTCGAGGACGAATTGAACACCGGCGTCGAGGAGGAGCTGCGCGCCATGCTCGACGATCTCGCCGACGACCAGCTCGCCGAGACGACGGCGCTGGCCTGGGTCGGCCGCGGCACCTACGACGTCAGCGAATGGGACGATGCCTGCTCCGAGGCAAACGAGATGGATTCGGAGAGCCGGATCGACGAGCTGATGGACATGCCCCTCCTCGCCTCCCACCTCGAAGCCGGGCTGGCCGCATTCGACTTTAGCTGCGACGGGGTCGGGCAGATGGATTGACGCCGGGAAGGCGCACCCGCGGGCTAACCTCTGAATACGTACTGCTTCACCGGCTCCCACGGGCCGTCCAGGTAGCGCCAGATCGCCAGCCCCTTGATCGCGAGCGGCCTCCGCTCGAAGCCGGCGCGCAGCATCGCCTGGAGCCGCCTCGCCTCCTTCGGCTCGACCTTGTTCTGGATGGTGACGTGGGGCCGCCACGGCGTCATATCCTGCGGCGTCAGCAGGCCGCGCAGCGCCAGCGCGAGGTCGCGGCGTATGTCCTCCAGCCCTTCGCTCTCGACTCGCAAAGCAGTGCCGTCGCCGAGGTCGACGATGCCGGCGATCGCCGCCGCCGGGGCGGGAGTCGCGGCATAGGCCGCGAGCCGCCGCTTGAGCTCGCCCTCCACGGCGGGCGGCAAATGGCGGAACAAGGTGAGGTGGGCGGGGACCCGGTTGCGCTCGGGCGGGTAATGGGCCCGTCGCAATTGCTGCAGCCAGCCATTGTCGCCGTCGCCGAACGAGGCGGTGACGATGAGGGGGCCGCTCAGATTTCCACCTGGCTGCCGAGCTCGACGACCCGGTTGGGCGGCAGCTTGAAGAACTCCATCGCGCTCTCGGCGTTGCGCAGCATCCAGGCGAACAGATGCTCGCGCCAGACCGACATGCCCGGCTTGCGGGCGGCGATCAGCGTCTGGCGCGAGAGGAAGAAGCTGGTCTCCATCATCCTGACGTCGCGTCCGCAGCTGACCGTGGCGAGCGCGGCCGGCAGGTCGCTCTCCTCCATGAAGCCGAAGCGCAGGATGAGCCGGAAGAAGCCCTCGCCGAGATCGGTGAGGTCGCAGCGCCGGTCCGCCTCGACATAGGGCGTGTCGGCGATGACCACGGTCAGAAGCATCACCCGCTCGTGCAGGCAGCGATTGTGCTTGAGGTTGTGGAGCAAGGACGGCGGCACGCCCTGGTGGGCGGTGGTCAGGAACACCGCCGTGCCGGGCACCCTGACGACGCTTCCGGCCGCCGACTTGATGAAAATCTCGGTCGGCATCGCCGATTCGGCGAGGTGGGCGCGCATCAATTGGCGCCCCTTGGCCCAAGTCGTGAGAAGGACGAAGACGACGAGCCCGACCAGCAGCGGGAACCAGCCGCCGTCGGGCAATTTGGTCAGAGTCGCGCTGAAGAAGGCCAGGTCGACGGCGAGGAACAGGGCCAGGAGCGGCACCCGCCGCGACGGCTTCCAGGTCCACAGCGACGAGATCAGGGCGGCGAGCAGGCAGGTGTCGATCAGCATCGCCCCGGTGACGGCGACTCCATAAGCGGAGGCGAGCTCGGAGGAGGAGCGGAAGCTGAGGACGAGGCCGAGGGCGGCCGCCATCAGCGTCCAGTTGACCATCGGGATGTAGATGCCGCCATGCTCGGCGGTGTGGACGATCCTCAGCCGCGGCACGAAGCCCAATTGGATCGCCTGCTGGGTGACCGAGAAGGCGCCCGAGATCACGGCCTGGGTGGCGATGGTCGCGGCCAGGATCGAGAGCAGGACGAGCGGCAGCTCGAGGCCGCGCGGCGCGAGGCTGAAGAAGGGGCTCGCCGCCGCCGCCGGCTCGGCCAGGATCAGGGCGCCCTGGCCGAGATAGTTGAGCATCAGGGCGGGAAGCACGAAGAAGAACCAGCCGTAGCGGATCGGGCGTCGGCCGAACCGCCCCATCTCGGCATAGAGCGCTTCGGCCCCGGTCACCGCCAGCACCACCGAACCGAGCGCCAGGAAGGCGCGCCACGGCTCGGCGGCGAAGAAGCGCATGGCGTGGCGCGGGTCGATCGCCGCGGCCACCCCCGGATGGCGGGCGAGCGCCAGCGCTCCGAACAGGCCGATGGTGAGCAGATAGAGGGTGATGATCGGGCCGAACCAGCGGCCGAGCTTGACGGTGCCGCTCTGGCGGCCGACGAACAGGGCGACGAGGATTCCGGCGGCGAGCGGCATGACGAGCGGGGCCAGATGCGGGTCGACCACGCCCAGCCCCTCCACCGCGGCCAGCACCGATATCGCCGGAGTCACCATCGAATCGCCGTAGAACAGGGCGCAGGCGAGGACTCCGAGCAGGACGATGCCGCCGCTCCACCGCGCCTTGCCGCCGGTCTTTCGGGAGATGAGGGCGAGCAAGGCGAGGCTGCCGCCCTCGCCCTTATTGTCGGCGCGGATAAGGATGGTGACGTATTTCAAGGTGACCACGATCGCCATCGCCCAGAAGATCAGGCTGAGCACCCCGAAGACGTTCAGTTCGTTGGGCGGGAGCTCGTGGTGGCCGGTGAACGCCTCGCGGAAGGCGTAGATCGGGCTGGTGCCGATGTCGCCGAAGACGACCCCGATCGCGCCGAGCGCGAGTCCGGCCTGGCTCGGCCGGCGAACGCCGGGCGCGGGCGGGGAGGCCGCGTTTCGATCGGAGGCGGTGGGGGCGTCGGTCATCGGGGGAAGGCGGCGGCGCTTAGCATGGCGGCCATGCCTTTCGCAACGGCGACAAAGCCCCGGCGCCCCGCTATAGGGCCGCGCAACCCATCGCTTGCAGGAGTCGCAAATGCGCGTCGGCGTGCCCAAGGAGATCAAGAACCACGAATATCGAGTCGGCCTCACGCCGGGCTCGGTCGCCGAGTTGGTCGGTGCCGGCCATGAGGTGATCGTCGAGACCAAAGCGGGCCTCGGCATCGACTTCGAGGACCAGGCCTATGTCGACGCCGGCGCTCGCATCGCCCCCGACGCCGCTTCCACCTTCAGCGGCGCCGACATGATCGTGAAGGTGAAGGAGCCGCAGGCGCAGGAGATCGCCCTGCTCGAGCCGCGGCATCTGCTCTTCACCTACCTCCATCTGGCGCCGGACCGGCCGCAGACCGAGGGCCTGATGAAATCGGGCGCGACCTGCATCGCCTACGAGACGGTGACCGCGACCGACGGCTCGCTGCCGCTGCTGAAGCCGATGTCGGAAGTGGCCGGGCGGATGTCGATCCAGGTCGGCGCCCATTATCTCGAGAAGGAGCAGGGCGGCCGCGGCGTGCTCCTGGGCGGAGTCCCCGGAGTCGCTCCGGCGCGGGTCGCGATCCTCGGCGGCGGGGTCGCCGGGGTCAACGCCGCGCAGATGGCGGTCGGGATGCGGGCCGACGTCACCATCTACGACATCTCGAACGCCCGCCTCGCCGAACTCGACATGTTCTTCGGCAGCCAGATCAAGACCGCTTATTCGTCGAGGGCGGCGATCGCCCGTGCGGTCAGCAAATGCGAGCTCGTCATCGGGGCCGTGCTCGTCCCCGGCGCGGCGGCGCCCAAGCTGGTCACCCGCGACATGCTCAGGACGATGAAGCGCGGCTCGGTGCTGGTCGACATCGCCATCGACCAGGGCGGCTGCTTCGAGACGTCGCGGGCCACCACCCACGACGATCCCGTCTACGAGATTGACGGGGTCATCCATTATTGCGTCGCCAACATGCCCGGCGCGGTGGCTCGGACCTCGGCCTTCGCGCTCAACAATGCGACCTTGCCGTTCGTTCTCAAGCTCGCCGGCCAAGGTGCTGAAGTGGCAATGAAAGCCGATCCGCATCTGGCCAATGGCCTCAACGTCTCCGGCGGCAAGATCCGGCACCGGGCCGTGGCCGAGGCGCTCGGCCTGCCGTTCGAGGCGGCCTGAATCGTCATCCCGGCGAAAGCCGGGATCTCAAGACGAGGAGTCGCTGCGGGTCTCCACGAGGCCCCGGCTTTCGCCGGGGTGACGGCCTTACCGCGCCGCCTTCGCCTGCTCGACCATCTCGATCTGCCGCTCCAGCCCCGGCCGCCACGGTGCGTCGGGCGGGCTGAGCGCCAGCGCCTGCCGCCAGCGCCGCTCGGCTTCCTCGAAACGCCCGTTCTGGGCCAGCGCGATCCCGTAGAAGATGCTCGGGCCGGGGTGCTTCGGTGCCAGAGCGACGGCCCTTCGAAAGGCGAGGTCGGCGGCCGGGCTGAGCAGGCCGTCGCCGTGGAGGACGAGCGCGTCGCCATAGCCCGTCCACAGGATCGCGTTGCGCGGATGGGCCCGAAGGGCGGAGCGGATCACGCCGGCCGCCTCGCGGGTGTCGCCGCGCCTCAGCCGGCCCTCGGCGATGGTCAGCCAGCGGTCGGCGCTGTCGAAGCCGCCGAACATGTCGCGGCGCAGAGCGGCGAAGGCGGTCTCGGGCAAGGGCGGCCGCTCGGCGGCGGCGTGCGGGCTGCCGGGGAGGCCGGGGCTGCCCTGCCAGGCATAGCCCGCCAAAGCGAGGAGCAGGGCCGCAAGGACGAGCTGGAGCCCGGCGCGATCGAGCCCGGCGAACCGCCAGAGGCCGGCGAAGACGGCCGCCGCCATGACGAGTGGGATCGCCCAGCCCATCAGAACCGCTTCCGCCTGAACCGCCCGCGCGCCAGATAGAGGCCGGCGGCGAGCAGCAGCAGGGGCGCGGCCCACAGCGGCCAGGTCAGCGGCTCGACCGGCGGCCGGTAGCTCACCCAGGCGCCGTAGCGGTCGATGAGCCAGCGCCGGATCGCCTCCGGCTCCTCCCCTGCCTTGACCCGCTCGCGCACCAGCGCCCGCATGTCGCCGGCCATGTCGGCATCCGAATCGGCGATCGACTGGCCCTGGCAGACGAGGCAGCGCAGGGTCTCCATCAGCGCCCTGGCCCGCGCTTCCTGCGCCGGATCCTCGAGCTGGGTATAGGCGTAGCGCGAGGGCGGAAGCGAGGATTGGGCGAAAGCCGGGCTGGTGAGAGCCATCGCGATCAGCACAAGCACGGAACGGCTCACTTCGCCGCCTCGTAAGCTGCGACTATCTCCGGCACATCCTCCGGCCTGATGTCGCCGATATGCTGGTGGCGGATCACGCCCCGGCCGTCGACGACGAAGGTCTCGGGCACGCCCGACGAGCCGAGCATGAACTGGACCCGGCTCTGAGGGTCGGCGCCGATCCGCTCGAACGGGTCGCCCCATGAGGCGAGGAAGCCGGCGACGTCCTCGCTCCGGTCGCGGATCGCGACTCCGTCGATCGGCACGCCCCGCCGCTTCAGCGCCATCAGCTGCGGCGCCTCCGCCTTGCAGGGGACGCACCAGCTGGCGAAGACGTTGACCAAGCGGGGCTTGCCCCGGCGCAGGTCCGCGGCGGCGAGCGGGGAATGGTTGGCGACCGCCGGCCTCAGCTCGAAATCGGGCATCGCCTTGCCGATCATATGCGAGCGGATGTCGGTGTCGGGAGGCTTGCGCAGGCTGATCGCCACCGCGGCCACGAACAGCACGAACACGGCCAGCGGCAGCCACAGGAAAAGGCGTCTCATGCCCACGCTTCCCGCACCGCCCGCCGCTCGCGGCGGACCCGCCCGACCAAGGCGAGGAAGCCGCCGAACGCCACCATCGCCCCGCCGAGCCAGATCAGGGTCACGAACGGCTTCCACCACAATCTGAGCTGCCAGCGCCCCGCCCCGTCGGGCTTGCCGACGACGGTGTAGAGCTGGCCGTCGAGCCGGGTGGCGATCGCGGCTTCGCTGGTCTCGGTCGGCGGCGCGCTGAACATCCGCGCCTGCGGCAGCAGGACAAAGGGCGCGCCCGTGCCGCGGCGGGCGGTGAGCTTTGCCTCGATCGCGGTCCAGTTCGGGCCCGCCACCGGCTCGACCGAGTCGAAGCGAAGGCTGTAGGGGCCGACCGCCACGGTCTCGCCGATCCGCGCCGCCACCAGGCGCTCTTTGGTGAACGCGCTCTCGCTGGCCATGCCGGCCAAAGCGACGGCGATGCCGAGATGGGCGACGACCATGCCCCAGGTGAAGAGCGGCGTGCGCAGCAATTTGCGCTTCCAGAGCGGCGCGACGCTCGCCGCGCCGACGCCGGTCGCCAGCACCAGGCCGAGGAAGGGCAGGATGCGCAGGCCCGGGAAGAGCAGGATCGCCGCCAGCAAGGCGAGCGCGGCGACCAGGATCGGCAGAGCGATCCTCGCCGCCACCTCGCGCAGCCGGTCGCGCCGCCATTTGAGCAGCGGCCCCGCCGCCATCACCGCCACCAGGGCGAGCGCGAGCGGGCCGGCGGCGGCGTTGAAATAGGGCGGACCGACCGAGAGCTTCTCCCCGGTCGTCGCCTCGACGATCAGCGGATAGAGCGTTCCGACGAGGACGATGCCGAGCACGGCCGACAGGATCAGGTTGTTGAGCACCAGCGCTCCTTCGCGGCTGACCGGCTCGAACGTCGACCCCTCCTTCACCGTGCCGACGCGAAGTCCGAACAGGGTCAGGGCGCCGCCGATATAGAAAGCGAGGAGAAGCAGGATGAAGGCGCCGCGCTCGGGATCGACGGCGAAGGCATGGACGCTGGTGAGGATGCCCGAGCGGACCAGGAAGGTGCCGACCATCGACATCGAGAAGG